>CALDNG010000107.1 GCA_937915285.1 uncultured Desulfomonile sp.
CTCATCGCTGAGCACTCAATATGCCATCCAGGTCTTCCCGGACCCCAGGGACTGTCCCAGTAAGGCTCATCAGGTTTCGCAGATTTCCAGAGCGCAAAATCAAGCGGGTTTCGCTTCTTCTGATCTATTTCCACCCTCGCGCCTGAAACCAAATCTTCAATCTTTTTGCCTGAGAGTTTTCCATAGCCCGTAAAACTCTCAACAGCATACATGACGTCACCATCAACCTCGTAAGCGTGTCCCGTCGAAATGAGCTTTTTGATGATGTCCTGTATCTCTTGTATATGCTCGGTAGCCTTGGGTTCGTAAGTAGGGCGCAAAACACCCAGGGCGTCCATGTCAGTGTAGAATTCACAGATGAATCTCTCTGCCAAATCCTTCCAGTTCTCACCTAGCTGGTTGGCCCTATTAATGATTTTATCATCGACATCTGTGAAATTTCTTACATAGGTGACGTCATAGGCGCATTTCGTCAGGTAGCGATAAATGACGTCGAAAAGCACCACCGAACGTGCATGGCCTATGTGGCAAAGGTCGTAGACCGTAACGCCGCAGACGTACATACCGACTTTACCCTGGGTTACGGTTTCAAAAACATCTTTTCGCCGGGTGAGAGTATTATAAATTCTGAGCCCCATGTTAAAAACTCCGGTTATAGGTGATTAATTAAGGCCATTTTATTGATTTAACGAGATTTGTTCAGCACCCAGGCTTTTCTGAAGCCTCACGCGGAGGTCTTAAAGCGCTAGAGCTTTTCTTCGAGAAGGACCACCGCTGATGCCGCTATGCCTTCTTCCCGTCCGACAAATCCCATCTTTTCGGTTGTGGTGGCTTTTATGTTGACCCTCGAAACGTCTATGCCAAGGCATTGTGAGACGGATTGCGTCATTTTGTCCCTGTAAGGACCTATTTTCGGCTTCTGGACCATGATGGTAGCGTCAACATTTGCTATTGAGTAGCCCAGCAACCCAATTTCGCGGACCACATCAGCCAGGAGCAAGAGACTGGAAATTCCACGATAATCAGGATTGGTGTCAGGAAACCTCATGCCTATGTCGCCCAGCCCCGCAGCGCCCAGCAATGCGTCTATTATCGCGTGTAACAGGACATCTGCGTCAGAGTGTCCCAGCAAACCTAACGGATGGTCTATTTCAACGCCACCCAGGACAAGCCGTCGTGTCTCATCGAACCTGTGTGCGTCAAAGCCCTGACCTATGCGCAAATCCTTATACCTCCAGATCAACTTTTTAGTCTATTCCATCATAGGATTTGCGTCAAGGACAGCTCGCGGAAAAGACGACTATGATTTGCCGGTGACTATTAGCATGCGCATTTCTTGACGAAATAGGGTAGCTGGAATAAGATTCCATGAGGTGAGGCTGTAAGTTTTAAAGTTCGGGAAACTCAGGACATTGAGTAAGATGAAAAATTCTCCAGGGAATCGGTCAAAATCTCGACATCTTTTGAGCCTGTTCGCCTGGATTGGTGCTGGGATCCCTTTAATACTAATCCTGGCTCTGGTCAGCGGATTGGCTGGAGGGCTGCTCGGAGTGTATCTCACCTTCGTTAGAGACTTGCCGGACATTCCGGACCTACGCGCTTACAGACCCAAAACAGTTTCCTCATTTTACGCTGAAGATGGATCAGTAATAGGACTGTTTTACAAGGAAAAGCGATTCCCCATTTCTATAGAGTCGCTTCCGCCGCATGTAGTGAACGCTTTTTTGGCCGCTGAGGATGCACGTTTCTTCACCCACCCCGGTGTAGACCCGATAGGGGTTGGAAGGGCAATAGTCAAGAACCTCAGGGTTGGAAACTATGCCCAGGGCGCCAGCACTATCACCCAGCAGGTGACCCGCAATTTCATCCTGTCCAGGGAAAAGAAATTTTCCAGAAAAATACGCGAAGCTCTCCTGGCGTTTCGCCTCGAAAAAACTCTCTCCAAAAATGAAATACTCAGCCTATACCTGAATGAGATTTATCTTGGTAGAGGCGCTTATGGTGTAGAAGCCGCCTCGGCTGTGTATTTTGGAAAAAAATCGACAGATCTCACCATACCTGAGGCAGCGCTGATCGCAGGACTAGTGTCCAACCCCACCAAGAACGCTCCCCCCAAAAATACCGACGGAGCAATGAAACGGCGTGAGTTTGTCCTGAACAGCATGCTGCGTAACAATTTCATCAGTACTGAAGAATTCAACTCCGCAATGTCGGATGTTCCCAAGTTCAGGGAAAAGCTTCCCACGCCAAGCGATCGTGCCCCTTACTTCACCGAGGCGGTCAGGCAGTATGTCCTTGAAAGATACGGCGCTCAAAGACTTTACGATGATGGCCTTCAGGTCTGGACGACCTGTGACATAAGACTCCAGGAGAAAGCCAGCGAGAGCCTCATCAAAGGGGCGGTCTCCTGGGAACGAAGGCAGAACAGACCCAATGGCCTGATAAAACGACTGAAGCCTGCTGAGGTGAAAGAATTCCTCAATATGGAGCCTCCACCAGAACCGTCAATCGGCTCCTTTGTTCAGGCCGTAGTAGTGGATACCCCGAAACAGGGGAAAAAGGGCAAGGACAAAAAGCCTGAAGTGGTTTCGACAAGTTATCGCCTGGCCTTCCAGGGCGGCCTGTATTTCAGTATGGACCTGGAAGGAACGCAGGCCTTTCGGGTCAACGATGTCCTTGAATTCAAGGTTGTCGAGTCATCCGGTGGAAATGTGAGTCTTTTGCAGGTCAAGTCTCCGGCGGTTCAGGGAGCGGTAGTCTGTATTGAGAACTCAACCGGATTTGTGAGGGCTCTTGTGGGTGGCCTCGATTACGAAAGATCTAGTTTTAACAGGGCGACACAGGCGCAACGTCAACCCGGCAGCGCCTTTAAACCCATAGTATTCGCATCGGCGCTGGAATGGGGAAGTTATGGACCAAGAACCATGGTTTATGATGAGCCGATAGCGGTAGTCATTGACCCAAGAGAGCCTGAATGGGTCCCTTCCAATTCTGACGGCGGTTTCCTCGGACCGGTGAATCTCAAACGATCACTTTCACAGTCGCGCAATATTGTGGCCGTCAAACTCGTCATGGACATGGGGCCTGAGTTGGTCATTAGGATGGCCAGGAACATGGGATTTCAGACTGCCATGGGTAGAAACCTCTCAATCGGTCTGGGATCATCCGAGGTAACTCCTTTGGAACTGACTTCCGCTTACACATCATTCCCTAACCTTGGCGCACGCATACCTCCGAAACTGGTAAAAAAGGTCGTTGACAGATTCGGCAAGGTCCTCGAGGACAACACTAGGCCTTCTAAAGAGCTTAAAACATTCTCAGTAGCAAGGAGCGCCGGACGCAATAAGTCTGAAATTATTGTGACCGCCAATAACTCCACTGATCAATCTGTGCAGGACTATCTTGACAGACGATTGAGCGGTTCCACAATACAATCCGGATCATGGAATCACTCGGACGATGTTCAGGCTGAGCAGGTCGTCAAGAAAGGCCCAAACGCCGTCCTGCTTGATTCGGCCAATGGTGTGAGCCAGGCCATGAGTCCTCAGACAGCATATCTCATGTTGAGCATGCTACGAGAAACATGCGTCTCCGGCACCGCCTCTGCAGCGGCAAGGCTCAGGAGAATAGATATTGGTGGCAAAACAGGAACCACCGATGATTGCGCTGATGCGTGGTTCGTCGGATTCAACGGGAAATACACAACCGGAGTCTGGATGGGTTTTGATACCAAGATGTCTCTTGGTAAACAGGAATATGGTGGGACCGCTGCCTTGCCTGTGTGGATGGATTTTATGGCCGAGGCTCTAAAAGATCAGCCGGTAACCGCATTTTCCCCTCCACCCGGAATAGTCTTCTGGGAAGCTTCAGCCCAACCTGGACCTGAAAACGTAGAGAGACTGTTTGAATTCGGGCCGGATTTTGATCCAAACATGAGCGTTAAACAAAATTGCCCCATCGACGAAACATATTTCGTGACAACAGGCTATCAAGATGCTTACAGTGGAGGCGTTCCCTATTTTGGACAACAAACCATGAACTACCAGGGTTCACTCAGGGTCCTGTCTGCAGACGGGAAAATGCTCGGTTATGGTTATCCGTTTAGGGACGAATCAGGAAGGGCCTCCCTCTACAGGGAGCCGGTTTTCGCTCAAAGTCGGGACTTTCTTTATGGAAACAATCCTTATCAGGGAAGTTACTACGACCAGGGGAACCCATATATCAGGACAATGCCCGGCCCTGTGAGAAGACCCGATCCAAGAAATCCGTATTTTCAGCAGGATGGCGGCAATTATGGCGCGTTCGAATAGATCTTCCATTTTCATAACATTATTGATCATTTTTGGTGTCGGGATCGTTGTTGGGATGTGGGTTAACAAGCGAACCCCAACATCGATACCAGCGCCCCCTATCCCAACCCCACAGACTTACGAAGCGCTAGAGAGTGGCGAAGCAGTTGTCATGCGGGTATACAGGGACTTGAGCCCTGCGGTAGTCAACATAGTCTCCAAGAGCCTCGCATACAATTTCTGGATGCAGGTGGTTCCTCAAACCGGACAGGGAACCGGATTCGTGATTGATGATAAAGGTCACATCCTCACGAACAGTCATGTTGTAGGTAGTGGGCAGAACATTGAGGTGACCTTCATGGGTGACCGGAAACTCCAGGCGCTTCTGGTTGGGCAGGATCCAATCAGTGATCTGGCTGTAATCAGGATTCAACCCTTTCAAGGTCTGGCCAGCGCTCCACTAGGGAATTCAGATAACCTCACCGTTGGTCAGCGGGTAATCGCTATCGGTGATCCTTTCGGATTCCAGCATACTGTCACCTCCGGTTTCATCAGCGCTCTGAACAGGGATCTCATCATAGACAGCCGAACGATGTTCGGCATGATACAGACTGACGCGGCGATCAACCCTGGAAATAGCGGCGGACCCCTCATGAATTCCAGGGGAGAAGTTATCGGGGTCAACACTGCAATAGTCAGTGAAACCCGTTCATTCGCAGGTATAGGGCTGGCCCTGCCGATCAACCGCGCAAAGAAGGTGGCTAACCAGATCATCAGATTGGGTAGGGTCATTTACCCGTGGACAGGTATAGCCGCAGGAACCGATCTTGAGCCTCAGTTGACCAGGGCCCTTGGATTGCCTCCACTAAAGGGGTTCATGATTTCTGTCATAGCTCCGGGCAGCCCTGCTTTTCAGAGTGGACTTAAAGGCGGAAGCCAGTATGCCGGAGGCTATCGAGGCAGGCCATTACTCGTGGGCGGGGACATAATAACTGCTGTCGATGATGTTCCAATCTCCGGTTTTGAGGATTTTCAGAATATTGTCCTTCAAAAGAATATCGGCGATCAAATCAGACTCAAAGTATGGCGAAACAATCAGGAATTTGTCGTAAACCTGGTGCTGGCTGAAGACCCGCGAACGACAAAAAAAACAGGCGTGTGAGCTAGAGGTAGCGGTCTTGGCTCATTTCATCGACGTGACTCTGGGCATGAAAAACGGTATGATTGCATTTCCCGGTGATCCTGTTTTTGAAATGAAACCGGTGCTGTCTCTGGCTAACTCTGATCCTGTAAATACATCACTTCTGACTTTGTGCTCACATTCCGGAACTCATGTAGACCCTCCGGCTCATTACATTAAGGGAGCCAGAACGGTTGATCAGATTCCCCTGGACTATCTGATCGGTGATGGAATCATAATCGACATGTGCGGTAAAACCCGAATCACGGCGGATGATATCAGGCGCTCGAATCTAACTGACCATATCAGGGTTTTTTTCAAGACCGATAACAGCCTCAGAATAAGAAACGGCTCATTTCAGGAAGATTATTGTTGCCTGGATATCGACGGCGCCGAGTTTCTCGTCCACATGGGTGTCAAACTTGTGGGGATTGATTATCTATCCATAGAAGGCTACGAATCACCCGATGGAACAGTACACAAGACCATACTTGCTTCCGGAGCCGCGATAGTTGAAGGTTTGGACCTGTCGAACGCCCCTGCAGGTCCATGCAGGATTTATTGTCTGCCTATGAGGATTGAAAATGCCGATGGAGCACCCGCCAGGGTTGTAATAGAAATATAAACCGCTCCTTTGTAAGGAATGGCATCCGTTCAGGTTTCCAACAAATCCCTCCTCACTCCAGACGCTTACCTGATTGACGTTAGAAAGCCAAGCCAAAAAACCGAGTTCGGAATATTGACAATAAGCATGGAAATAGCTAGACTGCTGTTTTCGCCTTAGGTCTTTCTTTCAAAAACATCGCGCCCGTAGCTCAGCTGGATAGAGCGTCTGACTACGGATCAGAAGGTCGGGAGTTCGAATCTCTTCGGGCGCACCAAAAAATTCTAAAGGTTACAGTACTCGGTCTGTAACTCTTTTTGTTTTTGATGCTCTACTGCTGCGCTTAAGATCAATTTGCTGTCAACTTATCGACCTCGGCTGAAAATGAGCCTGCTAATCTGTCTCCAGACCTGGGGACAAAGACAATCAACAAGTCGTCAAAGGCGAGTCAGTTTCCCGAAACAATCAGTGACCTCCTATATGATTCTTGAACAAAGGCTCTCAACGAAAAGCTGTTTTGTTTCAGATCATTTCTAATTAATCAGGTCAACGCTGGACATAAACATGAAACATCTTCAGGAATTAGTCACATCCCACGAAGACTGGCTGATGCGACGCGTTTTGCAATATGCCAAGGACTACCAATACGTAAAATATACTTCAACCCTTCTGGAAGCCTGGCGAACATCTATAGTCGGCCTTTCAGAGGCCTTGGTCCAGAGCGTCAAACTATATGATGGTCCCCCGGGATTCGGTCCGGACGAAGATTTTTTCAAAGATCCAGTCGCCTCTTTCGGTATTCTGGAAGCGCAACGCCACAGGGCCAGGGGGATTACCCTGGGAATGTTTCTCGGCTTGATGAAATATTATAGGCAGAGCTACATAGATCTTGTCATACTAAAAGAATCAGACCACTCCAGAATAGAAAACGAACGACTCTACCTTGAAAGGTTTTTCGATCGAATTGAGTTGGGATTTGTGACTGAATGGGTTCAGCAATCTTCAGAGGACATTACGGACGAGTTGCAGACGGCAAACCGAATCATGACCAATGAGAAAAACAGGTATCTGACAATATTTGAAAGCCTGGGAAATCCAGTGATTCTCCTGAATGAAAATGACAAGATCGAAAATATGAACCACGCATCATTGGAGTTGTTCACCGACAGCAAGGCCTCCGGAGCCTATTATTACGGCCATGAAAATAAAACCGAACCTCTTTCCTGGCTTTCAGATGAACTCTCCCAATTCGAAGCTCAAAACATTCAACAACTTTCTTTCGATAAAAAACTCTCAACTGAATCGGCTATACAACATTTCGAAGTAAAACTTAAACGCATGATGGACATCAGCGGCAAGTTTTCCGGTACAATAGTAATACTTAACAACATCACTGAACGCAGACAGGCCGAGCAGGAAAAAACTGAACTAATATCAGAATTGCAATGTTCGATGGCTGAGATCAAAAAACTCAGCGGATTCATTCCAATTTGCTCTTCATGCAAAAAGATTCGGGATGACAAGGGATATTGGCAGCAAGTGGAACAATATGTGTCTGAGCGATCGGAAGCTCAGTTCAGCCACGGCATTTGCCCTGATTGCATGAAGAAATTGTACCCGGAGTTTGCAGACGAGGTCCTCAAGGATCCCAGGCAAACGGTTAAAAGTTTGTAACACTGACCTCTATGGGGCGAAATTAACTGGATGAGCGAAAGCTCGTCAGTTTAGCACAAGACCCTGCTCAGGCCTTCCCAGCATGGGCCTAAGGGTGACCATCCATTACAGACCCTGAAAAACGCATAGACCGAAGAAAAGTACCAATACTTCAAAACAGCGTGGTTGCAACCCAAGAGATCAAATGACGCCGCTAGGGACAATCGGCTAATCCTTTAAAGGAAATAACTCTCTATTGACAACTGTTCATTACTAGTCCATAATAATTATTATTATCGTAAACGGAAAGGATTTTTTACGCAAAGCCCTGGCCGGTCCGGTAATGGTTGAATAAATCCTTTTACGGGAATCAGAAAAGACTAGGGGTTTTGATTGTTGTATCACCCATGGATGTGGAATTTCATTCAGTGTATCAGGAATTCAAGTAGTTCAGTG
>CALDNG010000108.1 GCA_937915285.1 uncultured Desulfomonile sp.
GGCTAGTATCTTAAGTAGTTCAATAATTTCCTGGTGGAGGCGGCGGGAATCGAACCCGCGTCCGAAGATCTTCAGCCGAAGATATCTACATGCTTGTTTCGAGATTTAATTCTCGTCCATCAGGACCCGCTCGAACACGGTTCCTTTTGGACCAGCCCGCTAATTATTTCGCCTCATTTCCAACAGGCACGGAAACTTGGCTATCCTGCTAGCCTCGCCCCTTCCATTCCCGCAGGAGAGAAACAGAGGGACGCTAGCCTACGCGGCTAGAGCGTACTCGTAGTTATCGGCGAGTATATTTAATTCCAGCGGATTAACGAGTCACCGGAAAGCTCGGCATGCAACCTTGACCTCAACTATCCCCGTCGAAACCAGGTCGCCCCCTTTCGACAAGTATTACTAATCTAAACCAAAAGACAATTAAATGAAAGATTAGTTTCCGAAAATGTTTCCTCAGACCAGACAAAAAGCCAGTGCTAACTGTCAATCAGCGATGTTTGAATTTCATCATTCGTTCGAGTTCTCGCCTCTGGTCTTTTTTCTTGATAGTTTCCCGTTTGTCGTAATTTTTCTTGCCCCTGGCCAGTCCCATCTCAATCTTTACCTTGCCGTTCCTGAAATACATCCTGAGTGGCACGAGTGAGTACCCACGTTCCGCCACTTTGCCGGTCAGCTTCCTGATCTCACGTTTGTGTACCAGTAGCTTGCGCTGTCTGAGCGGTTCATGATTCTCTCTGTTCGCCTGGGTATATGGTGATATGTGACAATCGACCAGAAATAACTCACCTTTTATTATCTTACCATAAGAGTCTGATAGATTAGCCTTGCCGTCGCGCAAGGATTTAACCTCTGACCCTAAAAGACATATCCCAGCCTCGAAAGTATCCTCTATTTCGAAATTGAAAAATGCCTTACGGTTTTTGCAAATAATTTTTACGTGTTCTGTTTTGTTCATGGATATATTAAGAATTGTTAAGGAAATAATCTTTTGGGAATCTCTCGATTATCCATGATTCAAGGAAGGTGTGAATTTGAGACGCCTCCTGCATCTGAAATGCCTGATTGGTTAGTTCCAGGCACTCTTCCAGGGTTATGGAACGAATGAGTTTCTTGACTATGGGTATTGACAGCGCATTCATTGATAGTTCGTTGATTCCAAGTCCTACAAGGATCGGCACATTAACAGGATCTCCTGCCATCTCACCGCACATTGACACATCTATGCCACGGGCCTGGCCTGCGTTGACCACATGCCTGATCAACCTCAACACCGCGGGGTGGAGTGTATCATATAGGTAATTTACATGCTCATTAACGCGATCTATCGCCAAAGCGTACTGAATAAGGTCGTTGGTTCCGATGCTGAAGAAATCGACTTCCCTTGCTAGCAGATCAGCGATGGCAGCGGCGGATGGCACCTCAACCAGAATCCCCAGTTTGAAATTTTTTGAATAATCCAGGCCTTCAGCAGCCAGTTCATCCTTGGCGCGGTCGATCAGATGCTTTGTCGCCAGTATCTCGCTCATGCAAGAGACCATGGGAATCATGATACGGCAGTTCCCGTGATAGGCGGCCCTGAGAATTGCCCGAAGCTGAACGTGGAAAATTTCCTTGTAACTCAGGCACAGCCTGATTGCCCTGAGTCCCATCGCAGGGTTGGTTTCAGGCGGCAGGTTCAGGCTTGTAGCTATCTTGTCACCACCAACATCCAGAGTCCTTATGGTGACCGGCTTGGGCCGATTGTGTTCCATCACGCGCCTGTAGGCCTCATACTGCTCTTCTTCCGAAGGTAGATCCTCTCGACCCAAGAACAGGTATTCGGTCCTGAAAAGTCCTATCCCCTCAGAGCCATGAATCAGGGCTATGTCCATCTCGTCGACCAGTTCGATATTGGCCATTATCCTGATTGAACGATTGCCGTCCCGCGTCACTGCAGGCAGTTGCCCAAACGCCATGAGAGACTGCTGGTAGTTCCGGAAGATGTCCTGCCTCTGTCGATACTTGAAAATCATCTCCGGGTCGGGATTCAGTATTACAATGCCCGTGCTGCCGTCTACAACGATGGTGTCACCGGTTTGCACCATCCGGCTTATCTTTTCCATTCCTGTGACAGCGGGTATTTTCAGGGACCTGGCCATAATGGCCGTATGGGAAGTGCGTCCACCGACGTCAGTAACTATCCCCAAAACATCCTCACGCTTTATCTGGGCCGCATCCGCCGGTGAAAGATCATGTGCCACCAGAATAGAGTTGGGAGGAAGTTGATGGATTTTCTTCTCCGACGACAGACCCATCAGTATCCTGAGAATTCTCTCTCCCACAAAATGAACATCCCGGGCTCTTTCCTTGAGGTATTCGTCCTCAATGGTGTCGAAAGCGGATGTAATCTTCATCATCACTTCAGAAAGGGCCCATTCAGCGTTCTGACGATCTTCGGCAATTATTTTTTTTGTGCCCTCATATAGCATGCGATCGTGCAGGAGGAGTATGTGAGTATCCAGTATGTAGGTGTGGTCTCCAAGAGGATGGTCTGAATCTATATGCCCCTTAATGGTCTTGAGCCTCTGTGCGGCGCTTTCAACGGCATTTTCGAATCTCTGGATTTCAGCAGGAACCTCATCGGTTTGGAGGATGTAACATGGGCATATGTCACTGGCTACGCGTTCGATAAGAACCACTTGTCCGATTCCGACGCCTCCGGACACTCCGATCCCCCGGAGAATCATGTTGGTGTGGGTGTCCTTGGGTGAAGGCATTATCTTATTGAAACTCCGATTAGAAATTGTCCGATTCGTCTTTTTCGATTATTTCGCAAATACTCTGGATGGCAT
Source organism: uncultured Desulfomonile sp. (assembly GCA_937915285.1). Classification (GTDB taxonomy): domain Bacteria; phylum Desulfobacterota; class Desulfomonilia; order Desulfomonilales; family Desulfomonilaceae; genus CAITZA01. The sequence goes on from CALDNG010000108.1 coordinate 2,832, forward strand.
CCCTGGAGTCCGGGCCATTTCCTTTAATTATCAATTCACTCCCCGGGGTCGCGGCCAGCAGTAAAAGCCCCAGAACGCTTCTCGCATCGACTTCCATGCCGTCCTTGACCAAAGTCACCTGACATTCATAGTTTCGCATCATCTGGACTACCACAGTAGCTACACGCGCATGCAATCCCATCTGATTGCCTACCACTATTGTCTTCTCGATGAATTCTTCAGTCAAGTTCACTGATTCCCTATCCAGATTCGTGCAACACCAAAAATTATTACCGCCGCAAGCGCCACCGGAAACGTTACCTTGCTAACCGACAGACCCGAACGAATGGACAAGTAGCCTACCAAACCAGCTAACCCTAAATCAATAAGAGAAACCACACTATAGAATTTACCAAAAATTTTAAACTGATTCTGGTAACAATGCCACAGTAGAATTCCCGTTATGGCTCCCAGTGACAGACTCATCAAAAATCGCATGGAAGCGATCCACTTTTCGTTTCTCGCAGATTTAAACCTGTTAATAGCCGCCAGACCCTCTTCAAATCCCCACTTGAAACCCTTGACCCTGATATACAGGTTAGGCGCATTGTATATTAACAGAGCCAGGAAAGGGCCTGTGAACGAATCGGGAAAAACCAGCATAACCAGAACACCCACTACGGCCGCCAGAGGTTTCAGATTTCCCCAGAAAATGCGATCACCGTGGGCCGCCAGAGTGGCCATTATCCTGCGCCGGTAGGAACCAAGGTTGCCAGTCGAAAGGTCTCTCTCCAGCCGTGTGACCAGGCCCGCAAATAACGGACTCATGCTCGGATGAGTATTTGCCGATTCCAACTGCCTTTTCAAAGCCTCACGAAATTTGCTCTCCGTTGAATGAAGGCATTTGAGGGCAGGGTAAATGCAATAGGTAAACCCGATATTCTGCATCCTCGGATAATTCCAAAGGCTCTCAAGCAAAAAAGACCTCAACCATACAGATCTGTTTACCCCAGCCATTCTGGAAATGCGAGAGGGACGAGAACTCACCATTGAACATTAAACCACCGAAAAGGATGTGTCAATCTACCAGAGGTTCCTAGTATACCATAAAATTCTGAATAATTAACTTCATGACTAAAAGGCTTTTCAAATCCCTGAAAGCCCAGGCTGAGTCACCAACCAAGTAGCTGACTCCTACCTGCAAATGCCTCAAATGGCCGACCCAAATTCCATACCACCCTAGAAAAGCCTCTTCATAGACGCCCAAACCTCGAATCGATCGCATTCTAAACCTTAAGGCTTAAACTCACAAGTTTTTAAAAGGTGTAATGATGATCTCGAGCCACGCATTAATTAATTCTGACAATTATCTGTAATTAATGATAAAATAGTCCAATATAAATTGACAAAAGGGTGTTTGTTAGACTATAATGCATTATAAACCAATAGTTAGATTTAACGATGATAAAACATATTTCAAAAATGTTATATTTGTTTGTAATGATATCTATTAGTATTGGTTTATTCGGGTGCGGGGCCAGGTCGCAGTTGATGCAGGAAAATATTGCGAGTTCATACAAAATTAATGGGAAGACGTATCACACGATGAAAGCGGTGAGTCTCGGGCATGAGCAGCAAGGGGTGGCGTCGTGGTACGGTCCTGGATTTAACGGTAAGAAGACTGCGTCAGGCGAGACCTACAACATGTTTGACATGACGGCGGCGCATAGTTCACTGCCTCTTGACACGGTCGTAAAGGTCAAAAACGTTAAGAATGACCGAGAGGTGGTAGTTCGGATTAACGACAGGGGTCCGTTTGTTGGAGACAGGGTGATAGACCTGTCTTTCACGGCGGCGCGCGAACTGGGCATGATAGGCCCTGGAACCGCTCCGGTGAGTCTGAAGGTAATCAAACCCGGCCTGACGCGGCTGGCGTCAAAAGCCTCTTCCAAGAAAATTGCCAAGTCTGAAGGCGTAATTCCCAATCCTTTTTTTTCCACCAAACGTTTGTGGCTACTGGCATGGGGTAAGGACTAGCGTTTTGTGGACAAGCCTGCTCTGATCTATTATTCTCAGCCTGTTAAAAATTTTATTCATTAAATGGTTTGCCTGGAATGAGCATAACTATTATCGGAGGCGGTCTTGCTGGTTGCGAGGCTGCATGGGTGGCGAGTTCTTTCGGACTTAGGGTGAGGCTGCTCGAAATGAAGCCAGCAAGGTTTTCCCCGGCTCACAATTCTGTGGACCTTGCAGAGTTGGTATGTTCGAATTCCCTGAGGTCTGCCGAACTGTCGTCTGCAGTTGGGTTGCTCAAGGAAGAACTCAGGATTCTAGGGTCTTTAATCATCAATGTAGCGGACCAGACGGCTGTTCCGGCCGGCAGGGCGCTTGCCGTCGACAGAGATTTGTTTTCCAGGCTTGTTACCAGAAGAATTAATGAAAATGATCTTATAGAAGTTGAAAGGGCCGAGATTGACTCGATTCCGGACGCCGCTAATGGTCCTGTAATCATTGCGACCGGACCTTTGACCTCCGAGGCGATGGCTGCTGAAATAGCCGGACTTGTGGGTGAAAAGAGCCTTTCATTTTATGATGCGATAGCCCCCATAGTGGCGCATGACAGCCTGGACATGACCAAAATGTTCAGGGCGTCGAGATATGACGAAGGGGAGGGGGCTTATTTAAACGCCCCCATGGACCAGACTACTTACGAAAGATTTGTGAACGCCATACTTGCCGCTGAAAAGGTGAATCCTCATCCATTCGAAGACATACAACATTTCGAGGGGTGTTTGCCCATAGAGGAGTTGGCTAGAAGAGGAATTCAAACATTGAGTTTCGGTCCCATGAAACCGGTCGGTCTCATTGATCCAGCGACCGGAAAGAGGCCCTACGCAGTGGTTCAACTCAGAGCGGAGAATGCCGGTGGGACTCTGTACAACCTCGTCGGTTTTCAGACCAAGATGACATACCCTGAGCAGCAGAGGATATTCAGGATGATCCCGGGTCTGGAGAATGCGGAATTCGAAAGGCTGGGATCGGTCCACAGGAACACTTACCTGGACGCTCCGACTGTTCTGGATGATTATTCAAGATGTAAAAATTACCCACATGTATTTTTTGCAGGTCAGATAACCGGTGTCGAGGGTTACGTTGAATCGACTGCGTCTGGTTTTGTTGTTGGACTTTATGCGTCCTTGTTTTCAACGGGAATCCAGCCGATCATTCCACCATCCAACACGGCCATAGGCGCACTGATGAAGCATACCCGAGACCTACCGGTGAAAAAATATGAGCCCATGAATGTCAACTATGGCATGATGGATGAAGTCAGGACTCGTTCTCGCAAGGAAAAGAAAGAACTCCGGGCCAAAATCGCCATGGAATCCATACGGTCCTGGAAATCGTGGATAGACGGTTTGCCCAGTAACCGCTCCTGATAAGGTGTAAGAATGGAATTGCCCTCGCGACGAATTTACAGTGTATCCGAGCTAACGGATCAGATAAAGGCTACCCTGGAATCCAATTTTACATCGGTATGGGTGCAAGGCGAGGTATCCAACTACAAAAAAGCTCCGTCGGGCCATGCTTACTTTACGTTGAAGGATGAATCGTCGCAGATCAGATGCGTCATGTTCAAGCTTCAGAGCCGTTTCATGAAATTCCGGGTTGATGACGGCTTGAACGTTATCGCCTGGGGTCGTCTGAGCGTTTATGGTCCTCGAGGTGATTATCAGTTATTAGTGGACACCATGGAGCCGGCCGGTATCGGAAGTCTCATGCTGTCATTTGAGCAACTCAAGATGAAGCTGGCCGCTGAAGGACTTTTTGATGAGACAAAAAAACGGATGTTGCCAAAATCCCCCGGAACAGTAGGGGTGGTGACATCCTCCACAGGGGCCGCTGTCAGGGACATAATAAAAATAATCCACAGGCGTTCCCCAAACATGAATGTTTTAGTCAGTCCGGCGTCTGTTCAGGGTGATCGGGCGCCTCAGGAGATTGTTGAAGCCCTTGGCCGGATTTCGATGCAGGCGGATGTAGATGTAATAATAATTGGCCGTGGAGGTGGATCAACGGAGGATCTGTGGGCTTTCAACTCGGAGGACGTAGTGCGGGCAGTGGCCTTCTGTCCTAAACCTATTGTGAGCGCTGTGGGGCACGAAACTGACTTCACTCTTACTGATTTTGCCGCAGATGTAAGGGCCTCGACACCATCAGCAGCGGCCGAACTGGTGGCCCCAGACGCCATGGAACAAAAAATGGCCGTTGAGGCATGTTTCTCGCGGCTGAAAAGCTCTGTTTACAACAGCCTGGAGAGGCGTTTGTCCGGGTTGCAGGAGTTACGCCGCAGATTGTATGATCCCCGGCGCTCGATTGTCCAAAAACGACAGCAGTTAGACGAGATGGCGATTCGCTTGGGTAACATCGTGCTCCGAAGCCTCGAGGCGCGTTCTAGGGATTGCGCTGATTTGAACCGAAGACTCAGGATTGATCTGTTGACGAGGAAACTGGCCCTTTGCAATGATGAGACACAGGTTCTCATTTCAAGGTTTTCCCGTTTAGTCAACTTGCGTCTGGATCAGGCAAGAAGTTCCCTGAAGGAACTTGCGGAAAGGATGGACAACCTGAGTCCACTCAAAACCCTGGCAAGGGGCTATTCTATAGCATTCAGACTGGATGACGGGAGGACGATCACTGATTCTGATACCGTTGCGTTGGGTGAGAGTCTGAGACTAAAACTTGCCAGGGGAGAATTGATCACACGGGTGGAACAAAAAATACGGAATCAAAAAGAGAAAGACCTATCAGGGACCGATGAAGGATGACATGACTGTTAAACCTGATCTTGAAGATATACGCTTATTCATGCTGGATATTGCCGACTCGGCCGGGCAAATCCTGATGTCCAATTTCAGGAAGGATCTGACCGTAGAATCAAAGGATGACCGAATAGGCGGAATCGACATAGTCACCAATGCCGACAAGGCATCGGAAGATGCCATAATAAAGCGGATCAGTAAACGATTCCCGGACCATGATGTCCTTGCCGAGGAGACTTCAGGGGAGATAACAGGCTCACCCTGGCTCTGGGTCATAGATCCACTTGATGGCACAGTGAACTTTGCTCATAACTATCCCCACTTTGCCATTTCAATAGCGCTGCTGGAAAGAGGGGATGTGATAGCCGGAGTTGTATGTGATCCTCTTAAGAAAGAGACATACCATGCTATCAAAGGGGTAGGGGCATTTCTGAACGGGAGGTCTATCCGGGTTTCAGGGGCCGATACCCTGAACAGAAGCATTGTGGGAACCGGATTCCCCTATGACAAGGCTTTTACGTCTGACAACAACCTAACCGAATTTTCGAAAGTCCTCCCAAAGGTTCAGGGTATGCGAAGGCTTGGTTCAGCGGCCCTTGACCTGGCCTATGTAGCCTGTGGCCGATTGGATGGTTTTTGGGAACTCAAACTGAAGCCATGGGACGTGGCCGCGGGAATTCTGCTGGTTGAGGAGGCTGGAGGCAATGTATCCAACCGTTTTGGGCAAGAATTCGATTTGTATAGCCCCAGCATATTGGCTACAAACGGGCTCATACATCAGGAGATGATCAAAGTCCTCAACGGATGAAAACACTTCTTAGCTATCAATTATCAACGACGGTTGCTCAAGCTGCTTCAACAAAATGCGGTTTGTTTAAAAAAACATGAATCTTTGAGAGCCGAGCACAATTGGCTGAACTCTGATTTGGAAGGGAACCCGATTTTTGGATAACAGGGAAATCAAGGGATTTGCGCGTGACATGGGCGCGGACCTGGTCGGAATTGCCGATTTGGCGTTACTGGAAGGTCTGCAGACAGAGCCAAACAATCTGATGAACAATTTCAAGAGGGCCATCAGCATTGCAGTGCGGCTGTCCGACGGAATCATAGACCCGATAGCGGATAGGCCTACGCCACTGTATCAACAGCATTACCTTAAAGTTAACGCTTTGCTCGATGACATCGCCCTACGTGTATCCCAGTTCATTCAGGACAGCAAGGCCGTGGCGCTTCCAATACCTGCCTCGCAAGTCCTTAACAAGGAGGACTGGTATTCATACATATCCCACAAGGCGGTTGCGATAGCTGCAGGCATCGGTTGGCAGGGAAAAAGCCTCCTGGTGGTAAGCCCTGATTACGGACCACGTATAAGGCTTGTTACAGTGCTGACGGACCTCTCGTTGAGACCCGACAAACCCATTAGGAACAGGTGCGGAAAATGCACATCCTGCGCTGAAGCCTGCCCTGCGAAGGCCATCAAGGATGTGAACACGAAATGGCATTACTCTGATCGAGATGAGGCCCTGTTCTTCCAGCGATGTGTGGAGAGAGTGACTAAAAATCAGGTTGAGATTCCTTTTGTTGAGAGTCCGATATGTGGGGTGTGCATTCGGGCCTGCCCTTGGGGAGCGCGGAAAAAAGGCCGTAAAATCAACAATAACTATAACGGGAATTTCGACAAATACTGATATGTCTATGGGGTGTGGTCTAAACGTTAGGATTTGGATTGACTTTGAATGAATTTGTTGATGGACGACCCTGAAGGTAAGATAGAATGGATGAATATGACGGGAAGAAAAATCTTCACTGGGAACTGGTTGAAAGTTCTCAGGTCGGTTCTTATAACCTCTTTTCTGTAAATATTAACAAAAACCGGTCTCCAAGAACGGGAAAGATACATGAGTTCCAGGTGTTGGGCAGCCCTGATTGGGTTGCCGTCATTGCCCTTACCAGATCAGGGAACATCATACTTGTCAACCAGTACAGGCATGGAGTTGCCAGGCTTTCGCTGGAATTGCCAGGCGGCTTGGTTAAGCCCGGTCAGACCCCTGAACAGAGCGCAAGGGAGGAGCTTGAAGAAGAGACTGGTTACCGAGCTAGTGTATTTGAATATCTCGGGTGGATGTATCCCTTGCCAGCCCTTTTTACCAACAAATTCCACGTCTATTATGCGGCAAATGCTGAGCCGAGCGGAACCTTCAATCCCGATGAGACGGAAGAACTCGAAACCGTCCTGGCTCCAGCCTCCCAGGTAAGACGTTTTATCCGTAATGGAAAAATAAATTGCGGAGTGA
>CALDNG010000109.1 GCA_937915285.1 uncultured Desulfomonile sp.
ATCGGAACAACGCTTCCTTCCGAGCCTAAAACATTTCCGAAACGCACAGAAATAAATTTTGTGGAGCTTATGGCCGAATATGCCTGGGTGTATAGTTCACAAGCCCTTTTGGACGCCCCCATAACGTTAACCGGTTTGACCGCCTTGTCAGTTGAGATCAGAACGAATCTCTCAACAAGAAATTCATGACAGAGTTGGACAAGAGAGCGAATTCCTCCAACGTTATTCCTAAAGCATTCTGTAGGATTATCCTCTTGCAACGGCACATGTTTGTGGGCTGCAGCGTGAAGCACCATGTTTGGCATATGTTTATCAAATGCGCTTCTAACTGATTCAGGATCCCTGCAATCTATCAATAATGGGACCAGTTCCACCGGATAGTTTTTTCCCAGCTTGGCAGAAAGGTTTCTGTGGACATGAAAAAGCAGGTTCTCGCTCCTCTCCAAGAGGATCAACTTCCTCGGGCGGCGACTCAAAACCTGCCTGCAGATTTCAGACCCTATACTACCTCCAGCGCCCGTAACCATAACGTTCTTGTTCGATATCATCTCATCTATCTCACGATAACGAACCACTATTTCCTCACGTCCAAGCAAATCTTCTATGTTTATGTCACGAAACTCAACCACGAGCCGGGATTCATCGATCAACTCAAGAAGGGATGGGACAGTCTTGATTGAAACATTAAGATCTTTAATCTTCTCGTACATATCCCGCATTTCTGATTTAGTCCTGGAGGCAATAGCAATCAGGATGACATCAATGGAATTTTTGGAGACAAATTGACGAATCAAATCGACACTGCCAATGACTCTAACCCCCTGAATTATCAAGCCCTTTTTATCAAGGTTGTCGTCAAAAATGGCTTTGACCTTGTAAATGGAGTTAGGATTTCTATTGATCTCACAGAGTACGGAGTTCGCAACGTCGCCCGCGCCTATCAGTACGGCGCTCTGTTTCTTCGGACCGTTTTTGGAGACGAACGGCATGAAAAGTTCACGAAACAATCGGGCAGAAATTAGAATAGCTCCAGCCCAAACCAGGGTGAAATTCATGTCAATCAGGACAACTCCCCACGGTATTCTTAATTGACGGAAGAAGTAACCCGAACAGGCGATTACGACCGCACACGCCAAAGCGTAGGACACGACTATCAGGATGGACCTTAAGCCAGTATGTCTCCAGCTTACTGTATGAAAGTCAAATATGTAGATACCAATCAATTTTACAGTTGTGACAAACAGAAGTATCATCCATAACGATTCCTTTATGTCGTTAGGCACTTTGAAATCGAATCTCAAATAATACGCGGACAGTATGGAAATAGCCGCACAAATGGGTATTATCAGGAATACCCAATACTTGAACCTCAGGCATGATCTTAATCTGCCAAAATATGATTCCAACAATGTTTGTAAAGTTGTCACTGGAAAATCTCCTGTCCCATTGTCCCGAAATAGAATGGTCAATTATTTCACGATTAAATAATATCAACTATTTTAATCAGATAAAGCGGAGGGCTGGTGAATTTGTAGAGGATAAACAGATTCCTATTTTCCTTGAGCAAGTTGGCGTTTCTCAGAACAGAATTCTCTCGACCACTCTGCAGACACGGTCCTGTTGTTCATCCGTCATGTGTGCAAACAGCGGAAGCGCCAATGAGGATTTGGATGCTTCCCAGGTGTTTGGCAGATCACCAACAACCCGGTGAGGTCTGTTCTTGAAAGCCGCCTGAGCATGAACCGGCGGGAAGAAATATTTCTTGCTCTGTATTCCCAAATTCGCCAGGCTTTGATATACAGTTTCCCTGTCTGTCTGAGCATTAGGTCCTATCAGTAAAGTGAAGTAATTGCCACTCGACTTTCTGTCAAAGGGCCATTTCTGGATCGAACATCCGGGCAATCGTCCCAATCTGGAACGATAAGCCTCAATAAGTCTCAAACGCTTTTGAATGAGACTTTCGGCATTTTCCAAACTCAACAGGCCGATAGAGGCATGGAATTCACTCATTCTCGCTGACAATCCGTTAAATATCATTTCCTGTCCATCTGGCCCCTTCCCATAGTCTCGCATGCAGCGGATCTTATTAGCAAATTCATCATCGTTGGTAGTTACTAACCCCCCCTCGATTGCTGTGATCACTTTCGTGGGACTGAGAGAAAAGACCTCACATTTTCCGAAGGCGCCCGAAGGTTGTCCATGAAACGAGGACCCTAGTCCCTGAGCTGAGTCTAGAATCAGAGGAATACCATATTTTGATGATATGTCCGTCAACACATCCATATCTGGAGGCAATCCGAATATGTTTACCGCATAAATTGCCGATGTTTGGCTGGTTATCGCCTTGGACACCTGCTCAGGATCTATTGTCAAAGTGCAACCTAAGCAGTCCACGTAAACAGGCACAAGATTGTTCCAGAACAGAGCCTGCACTGTTGCGGCAAAAGTGAAGGAAGGAACAATCACTTCACTTCCACTCGGAAGATCCAAAGCGGCAAAGGCCAAGATCAGACCGGAAGTACAGTTCGATACAGCCACGGCGTTTCTTGCCCCTGTGTATTCCCGAGCTTTGGACTCAAAACTTTCTACAATTTTGCTTACAGTGACCGTCCCTGATTGATATGAATGATAAAGAGTTAGACAAAAGTCCTCATAAGGAGGCAGAGTGGGTCTAAAGACGGGCATTGATTCTATCGCATTTTTTATCATAACCAGAACCCCTTGAATAGATTAAGAATGTTATTTAAATGTCAACTTCCCAAGAATGAACAATAGGTTATAAAGTATCCATGAGCAGCAATGTGGAAAGGCGACCTTGACGGGGTGGACTTGTGGGAGTGGCACAAACAATTGTTTGGTCACTCCAAGATTTTGGAAGGGGATTTCAAAAGACTAATGGGTTTGATCTGCTCGGTTGTATAGAAACCCCAAACGTTTCCGATATTCTTACTAATCGGTCAAAGGCCATCAACTGATTCCAAATTTTGCCAGTAATTTTTTGAAGTCCAACATGATGACCCCATCTTGAAATTAATGAACGGTATGTGATTTCTGCCATATTTGATAACTCTATGTTTGCTCTGCAAAATACTTTACGGTAGCCGATGGATTTGAGGTGATCGTAAATGTTAGTTTGATGTAGCAAAGGTCTCCATCCGTTAGTTACATAGTTCAATCCCTGATTCAGGTAATGGCGTGTTACAGTATAGTCAAGCGCTGAGTTGCAATTTAATTTCTTGAGAGAAAAGTCAGATGCCCCAGAAGAAATAAAACCCATGCCATCGATAATGAGAAAATCCAGGTAAGCAGCCGGATGTCCTTGGTAGAATGCCCCCCAATAATGGCGACCAGGGTATTTTGACTCCTGAACGTGCAGTTCGCAGTATTCAGTTTTCCCAAGAGGCCTGAGTCCGTAACGGATTTGAGCCTCCTTGTATATGGGATAGGAAAAACACAGAAACTCGTCTATTTCCAGCTGCCTAACCTCACAGTTTTTTAGGCCTCTCTTGATTTTCTTCTTTCCTTGGGCCGAGGTCAGTCGGGTGAGGTCGTAATCCCGATCGTCACAGGCAATCCACCACCACTCTGACTCGTCGTATTTGTCCCAGTCACTCGTCCAACACGCCAGCAACATATTGTGCTCTCTTATTGCCTTACGTATTGCGCCCCTGTCAACATCGCTCAATGAATGGGGACCAGTCAATGGAACAAGCATCCGACCGTATTTTCTCCAAGGATTCTTGCCAACCCAGACCACATCAGGAATGACTGCTGCGTATCCATATGATGAAAGATCAAACATCTTTAATCTCAAAGCCCCTTCTTCTAGCAATTTTGATGATCAACACTTGATGCATGTGTTAAAAATATTTCTCTCTATGGAGAATACAATTCTTTTGAGGAGAGAGGTTTTTCAAGGGTCTGTTCCACTTTAATTCACCATTGACAATTCACAACATTTGGAGTGACCACCTGTTGACCAAAATGAAAGCTGTCAGCCATAAACCTAACAATTTTTCACGCAAAAGCTGGAATTTCGATCATGGATAACTTGTGGGCGAGAAGATGTCATCGTTCAGAATATTTATCGAATGTTTTAAAAATCTTGACAAGCCTGCTGAAAGCTTCAAGCTGCCTCCACCTCTCGCTCGATAACCGATTCAGTCTCAAATAAGCTCCCCATTTTATTAGGTGGGAGCTGTTTATAATTTTTGCCAAAGGAGACAGTTCTATGTTGACTTTACAAAATACCTTCCGAAAACCAAGTGTTTCTAGAAAATCATTCATGGATGTGTCATGTAACAGAGTCCTCCAGCCGTTCGTCACGTAATTCAAATCCTTGTCGAGGTAGTATTTCGAAACAGTATAGAACATAGCTGCCATAGGATTGTATTTATTGAGCTCCTTTAGTGGGGCGCCGGTGACAGTTCGACAAACACCGTCCATAACTCGGCAAAAAAGGTATGCAGCCATTTGTTCTTCCACGAATGCTCCCCAAAAATGGTTTCCGGGGTTTCTTCCCAGAGCCATGATCTCCTCTGCATATTGATTCTCATCTGGGGCATCAACTCCATATCTCTCTAGGGCCGCTTTATGCAAAGGGTACGACAGGCTGATGAAGTCTCCAGCACGCAATCTACGAACCACGCAGCTACGAAGTCCCCTTCTTATAGAACTTCTTCCCCGCGATGATTCCACTCTGGTGACGTCGTATTCATCAATATCACACACCACCCACCACCATTGAGAATCAGAAAAACTCTCCCAATGAGTCGTCCATAACGCCAACAACATTTTATTCCGGTCCAGGGCCCTACGCAGTTCATCACGGTCAACATCAATAGGAACATGAGGAACGCATAACGGGGTAAGAATGCCGTTATACTTCTCCCAAGGAATGCCGCCCACAAAAATTGCGTTTTGTGAGTGTTTGGCATATTCAAGAGATGTTAGATTGAGTTCATCGCTTGCTATTGAATAATTTTTAGCTCCTGAAGCCATTTTGAGTCTCCTGATAATCATTGATATATCGATTTGAAGTGGGTCTTAAACGATTGGTTTTATGTTGATGTGGAGAGAGTGTTTGGGGTCTTGGAAGGGAGCGCTCAAAACGTAGATTATTGCACTTGATCAATCTCGTCGAGCAATATTTTTCCAACCAAATAGTTCCCTTTTTTATTCCAATGTCCATCCTTCAGGAAACAGTTTTCCTGGGAGGATAATTTGTTATCTATCGAAATACATTTTATATTTAGTTGCTCACACAAAGAGTTGATATTGTCCTCTAATTGGTGGCGCAAAAGTTTTTCAGGTATGTTTCCAAGGCCAAAATATGCGAGCAAAACTCTGACCCCCTTCCTTTTTAGCTCTAGCGCATCTGCAGAAACAAGACTGTCGTAAATCCTGGATGCCTGCAAAATTTGCTCGGGTGTGAATTCTTCGCTTCCAAAAAGACTTGATGCCTTAGACCACAGGTAAGATTTATCTCTGAGTTTGATCGACCAAGTCACCACTGGATCATGTTTAACGAGCTTTTCATCAATCAACTCATACCAGACTTTTGACCTCCCACTGTGCCATTGTTTGGCCAAATCCCAGAAATCATTGTAACACGTCATGATTATGAAAATGTCGCCAGCATTGAGTTTTTCGTAATAGGGTCTTGCCATTAAAAGGGCCTGATCAGAGCCATAACCGATAACACCAAGGGTAATCACTTGATAGCCCTTTTCCTCAATTACCCCATCGAATCTGTCTTCAATATTTACTCCGTCTCCAAATGCAAAAGAATCTCCTGCAATAAGCACTTTTCTTGCGTTCGACTCCCACCTCGCATTACCCCTAATACCATGCTCATCCGTTTTTATCGTCCATATTTCGCCGTCCGAATTTCTCCTCTTGGTATCGAGGTTACTTATCATTTTCCAACCCAGCACGCTGTCGGGTTCAAAGAGTTTCGTTTGCATCACTACGTGATTCACATAGACTTGGGCTGCGCCTTCTGCGAGAACCAGAGATACGCAGAGGGAGCAGATAAGCATCGCTAGCTTTATGACAAAATTCATATCTATTTCCCCCTTATTTCATGCCATATCAAATGTCATACGGTTTTCCTGAAAAAATTTTCCATAAAGCTTCGATGAGGTTCCCGCCTATAGTATGAGCTGCTGGTGTACCCTGAGCTTCCATATCCCAGATAGCCCAAATATCCTGACTCGAATACCTGAACGTTGTTGAATATGGTCCCTAACATGACTCCTTTCTTGCATCGACACAAGGTGGAATGTGCGGAGCGAACAACGCTAACCGGAGCATGACCTTGTCTCACCACAAACACAATCCCATCAACTAGTGAGGAGAGTATCCGGGAATCTGGCATTCCCTCTACAGGAGGAGCGTCAATCAAGACCAGGTCGAACATGCCTCGCAGTTGCCGAAGCAATTGGTTCATATTCTCTGAGCCCAGAAGCCGTGCAGGATCTTTAGGAGTAGGACCTGCCCCCATTAAAAATAAATTTGGGACTGAAAGCTTTTGAATACTTTTTTCAATATTATTTTTGGGAGACACCAGCAATGTAGAAAGACCAGAGGAATTGGTACCTTTCTTGAAAAGTGTTGAAAGACGAGGTTTCCTAAAATCACCCTCGACTATTAGGACCCTCTTGCCGTAAGCAGCCAAGACTCCTGATAGAGCTACTGAGATAAATGATTTACCTTCATTTGGCACGGCGCTTGTTATCAGTACAGTCCTGACTTCTGAATAAAGTGTTGTAAGTAGAAGCGATGTCCTGATGATCGACAGGGAATCTGAGAATGCCGAAGTTGGATCGCTAAGAGGAGCCAACTCCACAGGTAAATTTTTTGAGTCAGTTCCTATATTTCCCTCAAGTTTCCGAATCTGGGTATAATTGGGAACCGTTCCCAGTACGGTCATCTTGGCTCGTTCCAGTTCCTCAACATCTTGAACACTCGTATCGAGCCTTTCACGCAAGAACGCTGCACCTAGCCCCATGACAAGCCCAAGAACCGTCCCAAGGGCCAGGTTTAGTGAACCTTTTGGGAACACCGGTTTTATCGGTAAAGTAGGATTGACTACGGTCAAAATGTTGTTTCCAATTATTTCCGTACTTAACTGAAGTTCTTTGGATTTCTTTAGAAGAAGAGAATAGATCTCCTCATTGGTTTGGGCTTCTTTCTTCAAGACCGCAAATTGGACGCTTGAGGACTTGTTATCCATGGCCAGACGCTTTGCATCTTCGAAAGCGCTCTCTGATAGTCGCTCTTGTTCTCTGGCAGTCTTGACTATGGAATCAACTGCTTTGGTCTGACTCTCCTCGATCTTGTCCCTTAAAAAAGCAATCTGCTTTTTCAGTAGCACAGCCTTGGGATAATTCTCCGAGTAGATTTCCATCATTTGCGCATGCTCAGCTTCGAGAAGTGATAGTTTCCCCTGCATTTGCTCCAAATCAGAAGTCTTCACACCGCTTACAGCGGCAGCGGTATGTGCGCTGCTACCATTGCGTTGAAAGGCCTCAATTCCTATTCGCTGTTCTTTTGTTTTTATTAAATTTTCCGCTGACCTTTGGAAAAAAGCGAGGATATGGTTGGCTCCCTCCTCTACGGCAACCATGCCGTGTTTTTCACTAAAGGAGATCATGGACGCCAGGGATTGCACAACCTTCTTCTCTGCTTTTTCTATCTCGCCGTCAAGCCAGGCATTTCCTTCACGTTGAACCCTTCGGCGTTTTTCCAGGTTTTTCGAAAGATAAATGTCTATGAGATTTTTTAGCATCACCTGAGCAGTTTCTGGCGCCCCTGCATCAAAAGAAACATTGATCAAACGGCTTTGACCATCCCTTTTTGCCAATATTCGTTCCTGCACCTTGTTGATGAAAGCTTCATTTCTCTGCTCAGGACTGGGAACTCCGCTGGCCGTGTCTATGCCCAAAACCTCACACGCTACATCTTTAACGTAAGATATCATTGAGGATAACCAACCAGGGGCTTTATTGAATTCGGCCGACTCTGTCAGATTTAGCTTCTTGATTAGACCATCAGCCATGGTCCTATCTTTGATGATACCTATCTGAGTCGCGAACACCTCATTTTCTGATGGCCCCGTTAGCCCTTGGGTGAGGGATTCTCCCAAACTGGTCAATGAAGTACCTGTTTCCTTTTCTATCTCCAAAGTGGCAACAGACCGATATATTGGATGTACCAGGAGCGTATAAGCTATTGAACTTGTTATCGCCAGGGCCAATACTATCAGTACCGTCTTCTTTCTTCTCAAGACGATGTTCAGGTATTGAGAAAAGCCATTGTCCTTTTGCGAAATGGGTATGAACTCAGCATCCACATAGTCTCCGACATTAGCTTCACTAGAACGGTCACGATGACCTTCCGGCAGTGACTTCCTGTGTTTGCTGAAACCTCCAATACCACCTTCTGATGACTGTATGTTGTTGTTCAATTTGAACCCCCTTTATGTTGAGCTTTTGGAAAGTTGAAGATGAACGGGCCAGGCTCTTCATTTCATGGAGAACCTTTAAACAAATGAAAGGGGCCGGAAGATTATCCAGATTTTCTCCAACGCCCCCAATGTGCCCCTTCTTTAGGACTGATCGAGATTATGTCGGTGGATATTTCTAGGCGCTTCTGAATCAGTTGTTGATAATCAGAATTACTTGCGCCATTTTATAAATGCAAAGCTTGAGTATAGTGAACCCGGTAAGATTTTTTGTGGACTAATTAAAGCAATTTATGATGAGCCGAACGTCAAGCTTCATTCCTATTTTACATGTGATGTTATTGAACATGTATGAGGCTGCTTAACTTGAAACTCAGGTTTAGTTTGATCCTTCCCCGTCATTGATGTTGCCCGAAGAAAATTATTTCACGAAATCAGTTCCAGGATATTCTTATTCGTATTACCTGGGCAAATTGATTTCATATTCCGAATTTGGGACTATTTCATCATCAAGATGGGATCGGTACTCTTGACAAATGGCTTCCCAAATGTCCCTTGGGCAGAATTCTTTTAGCGCCCTAACCCTCCCGGCTCTGCCATGTTTTCTTCTCAGTTCCGGATTTTCTAGGTAAGTGATTATGCTATCCGCCAATGCTAGACAATCTTTCAACGCGACCAATGTCCCTGTTACACCATGGACTACGGCGTCGACACATCCGGTGACTTTTGTCGCCACGACAGGCAATTCCATCGCTGAAGCTTCTAATGCTACATTGGGAAAACCTTCACGATAGGTCGGTAAGACCAGTATGTCCATTACCGAATAGTAGAGTGGCATCAATGAATTGTCGACCTCTCCGCACAATATAACCCTATGGTCATTAACCAGATCCCCTGCTATTGCCTCAGAAGCCGGGTCGCGTTCATCAGCGCTTCCAACTATCAAAAGATAGGCTAATTCATCCCGGGATCTTATGATTTTCCACGCTTGGGCCAACTCGCACAAACCTTTGTCCGTTGCCAATCTACCGACGAAGCCAATTATTTTCTTATTCTCTCCTATGCCCAGCTCAGTTTTCAAACGAACTAACGTCTCGTCGATGACATTTGTGGGATTAAATCGGTTTGTAGCGTCTACACCGTTACTACTACCCTTGTGAATAACTTTCATTTTTTCCGCCTGGCAAAGGTTTTCTTTCTTGATTACTTCTAAAAGAGATTGGCTGTTAACGATTATCCTTGTTGCGAAGAAACAGGTCAGATGTTCCAGCATTAACAAGAAGAGCCTACTAAAACCGGAAAGTGTTTCAGCAGGAAGCCCTCGAACAGTGTAAAATCTCAGGGGAACACGAGCCATTGTAGCGGCTAGAATGGATAATAGTCCTGCTTTAGGCGTTGATCCGTGAACTATGTCCGGCTTCAACCCCAAAAAAAGCCGGGTCATTTTCACGACGGCTATTAAGTCCTTCAAGATGCTGACCCCTCTGGTCATAGTGATTTCTTGGACAGCGTGCTCGTGGCCAAATTGCTCTAGCTCTTTCCCTCCAGACGAAACAATTGTAATTTCGTAACCCTTCTCACGCAGGTAGTCTAGTTGCCCACGATAAAAACTAAGGGTAGGTGATACTGTCACTACTATAACGAGTTTAGGCTTTGTCATTGACGTCTCACAACATTTTCGAAATTTAAAGAGCATTCTGTAGCAAGGGGTTGTCGATCTTTAAACCAGGAGGGCTTGAAGGAAGAAACTGTAAAAAGAGTTTTGAAAATATCGAAATATTCTATGAAGCTTTCTGGAAAGGCATTTCTGCTGTCACTGCCTCATAGAGTTGTTCATATCGAGTAGTCATCATTGAGAGAGGGAACTTTTCCAATATTCGTTGCCGGGCCTGGGCTCCAAGGGCCTCTTTTTGCTTCTGTTCCAGGCAAACAATATCTAACCAGGCCTGGGCAAGCTCCTCAGGTCGCCTGGGCGGAACAACCTTTCCGGCTGCGCCAATGAGCAATGCCGTGTCGCCTACGTCTGTGGCGACGCATGGAACCCCGCACGCCATCGCCTCACCTATTACATTAGGAAAAGACTCTGTAGAAGAGGACAACGTTAGTAAATCGAAGCTATTGATTATCGCAGGAATATCTTCCCGAACCCCTAGTAGAGTCGTCACCCGCTCCAATCCATGGCTTCGAATCAAATTCATAAGGGACTGATTTTCGGAATCAAGTCCTGAACCCACCATTACAAACCTTAAATCTTTATTCCGTGCGCTAGCCCAGCTAGCCGACTTCAGGAAATTTGGGATATCCTTATCCGGATGGTCACGGGCAATTATGCCAATAACCGGCGAATCATCGGACAAGCCTATTTCGTATCTGACTTTTTGCCTGAGCGATCCATCAGGATAAAAAATATCAGTGTCAAACCCATTGGGTATAACGGTCATTTTCCTGGGATTATATCCGTACTCAACATGACTGCTCATTGTGGCGTGACCACAGAAGATTATTCGGGATGTCGCAGAATCAAACCAGGAGAGCTTTCCACAACCAAAAGTGATGGCTCGAGTGAGCAATTTGTCCGTCGGGAGGTATGCGGCCGAGTGATGAATATCCCAGATCACAGGAGTATCCCTGCGAATCAATCCTATCAATCCACCTAAGAAATTTGAATGATTCATCCAGCAATGAACTACTGAAGGCTTGAATTCACGGTAAACTGTAAGTAAGCCTTTGAGTGAGAATGGATTCGATACTCCTCTCCTCATATTAAGTTGAAAAACTGGAACGCCGAGATCTCGAATCTTGGGCTTGATTTCACCACCTGCTAGGAGTGACACGACAGTGTTCGAAAAATCATTTTTATTCATACCCATCAAGAGCCTCAGAAGATTTAATTCGGCTCCTTCCATGGATAATCCAGTGATAATATGTAAAACCCTAAGCATTAGAAACCTCTGAAAAAAAATTAGGATGGATGCCATGAAAAATGTGTTCGTATGAATTTTATTATTAAGTCGGGAACCTTTTTAACAATGTGGGAGTCATTCTCATCCGTGAATCGACAGGAATGATTCCATTTTATCTCGTGACGGAAGAGGTGTGGGAAGACAAATTCCTTGCGTCTGGCTGGTTGAACTTGTTGTTAATGTTGCCCTTTTCATTTTCCTTACCAAATTCCGACAAGCTCAAAGCATCGGTGTTGGAGTAAGGTGATTGAGCGAAGGAACATGGGGCGACCGAAAGATTTTGTGGATGAAGCCTGGAATATTTGCCCAAAAACAGGAACTGGTTGTTGATAACATTATGAGGTTTAAAATCCGCTCTCCATCCTGTGTCACCATATATTGAATAGAGCTGACCTTTAGTGGCGCCTTCATCTGCGCTGGTTATAAAAATATTGTTTCTTATTATGCTTGTCTGCTCTGGAATGTACTTTAAGATTGCGATTCCACTTTTTTGAGTTGTGGAAGTAGCCGATGCGCCGTTATCCTTGATGGTATTTCCCTGAATAACAAAGATCCCACCGCGATTTTCAATCAGGATTCCGCTAGCAGAGTTGTCTGAAATAAGATTATCAACAACACGTGTCAGGCTAGTTTGTAATGGATGCCAGGTAAACTCAACTCCTACACCGTTGGACTCAATTTTATTTGCGACAACGTTCATCTCCCGGCCTATGACACCGGATCCGGAAAACCCTCTGATGGTATTTCCCAGAGTTGTAGAATGACAGGAATTGATGCCAACTGCAGGCTTGGATCCCTGAACGGCGCCGGTGTTGTCACAATTGTTTCCGACTATGGTTACCGTTCCATCCGCTCGCTTGGACTCAACCCAAATTGCGGCGTTAACTTCACCGCCGCGACAAGAATTCATGTTGTGAATTGAATTTCCGCTAATCGTAATCCTCGAACACAAGGGAGACTTCTCATCTGATTCCACGGCAATTCCGATGCGAGCGCAGTTCTCTATGACATTGTTGTACACGATCACATCGTGCGAGGAATGAATATAAATACCGTCGGCATAACTAGAACGTTCTATTGATGTCTCCCCGGCAGGTGTCTGATTTCCCAATACGCCCCTGATTATATTATTAGTTATTAGCGTATTATTCGTCAGGCGGACGGTGATCGCGGACATACCCATATTTTGGAATTGGTTGTCGGTAATTCTGCAGTTGTTCGCGCCATCGGTATATATACCAGTTTTCAATCCGCTGAATTCACAATTGTGAATGCGTATGTCGGATGACCCTTTAGACACGTGGATTCCATACTGATTATTGGTAAACCCGACACTTTTGCCTGCCTTGTAAGGGTTTGAAAAAGATGCGCTGTTCCATGTCCCCTTTCCGTCAAAAAAGAAACCAGATATCCCTATGTTTGATGCCACTGGTAATGGACCAGTAACAAAAAAAGCTGCGTTATTGGATGAGGGTGAAATGTATGTGATTGTGGCGCGGTCACCGGTTAGATTGACATTTGATCTCAAATGAATCGGTGATGCGGTCCTGTAGGTTCCCGGGGGAAAATGGACCGAGCCTGACGTTACTGAATTTATGGCCATTTGAATCGCCCTGGTGTCATTGACCAGACCATCACCCACGGCTCCAAAATCCTTAACGGACACCATCGCCTGGCTCTGATTTGTTGAGGTGAGAAACAGAGCTAAAGCCATCAAAAAAATTAAATGCCGTGCCTTCATTTCACGCTCCAAATAGCATCCGTTGATAAGTCTATCCTGTTACAAATACCGCCTCTCAGGAGGCGAGATTATTGAGATCTGGAACCGATTCACCGAGAAGTAGAGCCATCAACGCTAACAAAGAGCAATTTTCCATCATATTATGAGTTCCAAGGGAAGCCAGACCCATAAGCACCACAAACACGGCTCCCCGGAAAAAGCGTCGCTCGTGAAAGGTAAGAAGGACTACTCCTAAGAATCCTGCATAACCCAGTAAACCGATGAACCCAAAATCAACCGCAAATTTGAGAAACTCGTTGTGAGG
>CALDNG010000110.1 GCA_937915285.1 uncultured Desulfomonile sp.
ACCCCCGGCAGCCATGTTACTGGATTTGGCGCCATTAAGGCACCTCACGTTAAGGCTGCCACCGAAGACAACCTGATCGCCGGATATTATCACCACCCCACCGACATCCGAGTAAGCCTCAGCCCTGTTAAGCGCGGATTTCAGGGATTCACCCGAATCCAATCTGGAGCCTAGATCTTTGGCAAACGCTGACGCCCATCCCGCCGTACGAGATAAAACGGTCACAGCCTGAATACCTTTTCCAGGAACATATGTTGAAACCCCGAAAATGTTCCTGGCTCCCGGTAATTGCAAAATGAGCTTGTTGTGAAGCGGAGATCCTTTTGCATAAACATAAATGTCTATGGGTGTTGACGATTTTACGAAGGTATCTCCACCGCTCGAAACTACCAGGACCGGTGATTGGGGCATGAGGTCTCTACCGACAAAATCAGCCATTGCGCCGCTCATGCACGCCATGGGAGCAACCCCGGTGTTTCTGCATGCCAGATCGCAGTATCTGACAATTTCAGGAGCCGATGAATATATCTGAATCGGTGACTGCGTGTCCCGAAAGGCCGGATGCTGTCTTAAATATTCTTCTATCTGATACCTGTACCTGAATACCGACTCTTTGGCTTTCGCCGTCAGGTCGGATTGCGCCTGAACGTGGATGCTAGTATCCCGGACACCCACCTCAAATGTTACAGACTGGCTCACAGGGATCCTGTTTCTGTAATTTTTAGTCTCGTAAATGTCTTGAATAGCAGTCATGGGCCTTCCTGTTCCAGAAGTTGCGTCCTGAAGTTGTCGGTTCGGAATCTGAACCTGCAGTAGCCAGGGCTGTCAAATCTACTGAACGGGTGCAAATTTATCAGAGATTGTAAAATTTTAGGCTTCTCTGACAAACCAGTCCGTTCAAAATTGAACCGAATTATTATTAAGGGTTAGCATACTGTCAAGGATAATTTCCCAGCCAGGCCGCAAGCTCTTAACTTTTATGATATCGCTTCACAGTTTTTTCACTCTGGGCCACATTATCATTGCGCCGGAGGATCCTCGCAAATCCACCCATTCTGCGGGCGCCTGGAAGTAATTCACCCAAACGGATGGAAATTTGTTGATTCAATGTCAGAAACTTTTTCCAATCTGCCATGTAACATGCTAAAATTGTAACAACTTACAACATACGCGACAATTCAGTGACTCATCAGGAAATATATTGCCTTCCTGGCGCTCTAAACATGACGGGTAGCTTATGATTTCTGCTTTCAGATTTTTTGCCCTGCTCCGATATAAAATTGACTCGGCTGTCAAATTCCTGATCCTTTTTCGGCCATTTGTGATAGTCTAACTTGTTTAGGTTAAGGCTTATTCTGGAAAAAAAATGAAAATTCTTTTGATTCACCCCAAATATCCCCAGACATTCTGGTCATTTGACAAGGTGCTCCGGATGACTGGCAAGAAGGCCCTGGTGCCTCCGCTAGGCTTGATAACCCTCGCCGCTCTATTTCCACCGCAGTGGGAAACCCGACTGGTGGACATGGTCTTTCAGGAGGTATCAGATGAAATATGGGATGAAACTGATGTTGTGATGATATCAGGCATGGGTATTCAGCATAAGAGCATCCTGGAGACAATCAGCGAGGCAAAGCGTCGAGGCAAATTCGTTGTTGTGGGAGGGGCATCCGTCTTCCACTTTCCTGAAGACGCAATCAGTAGCGGCGCGGACATTGTAGTGGTTGGAGAGGCTGAGGTTGCCATCGGGGATTTGATCAAGGCTGTCGACGAAAGACAGGGCGGCCTAATAATTTATTCGGACGATAAGGCAGTGATGACTGAAAGCCCGATTCCGCGCTTTGAACTCCTGGACATAAACAAATACGTGGACATGGCCATTCAGTATTCTCGCGGTTGTCCATTCCAATGCGAGTTTTGTGATGTAACCCTGATGCTGGGCAGGAAGGTCAGGACGAAAAGTCCCGGACAGGTGATTGCCGAACTGAGCAAGCTGTACGACCTGGGATGGCGTAGACTGGTATTTTTCGTGGATGACAATTTCATCGGTAATATTCATCAGACCAAGTTGCTTCTGAAAGAACTCGTACCCTGGATGCAATCACGCGGAATGCCATTCAATTTCTCAACGCAGGCATCCGTAAATATGGCAAACGATCCAGTCCTTCTGGAGCAAATGTTCAAGGCAGGATTCTTCAGGGTATTCCTGGGAATTGAGACTCCGGACAAGGAGAGTTTAAAGGAAGCCCGGAAATATCAAAACGCAGGAATAGATCTTGTTTCAGCCTGCAGGAAAATATCATCCGCTGGTTTTCAGGTAATTGCAGGAACCATCCTTGGGTTTGACAATGAGAAGCCTGAGGCTGGAAAGAGGTTGATCGAGTTTGCCAATCAGACCAACATTCCGGAGATATTTGCAACGCTTCTTCAGGCCGGTCCAGGAACCGACATGTGGAACAGGCTTGAAAGTCAGGGGCGGTTGTTGAATGCAGACTTCGACACCATCAGTAACCAGACAGCCCTAATAAATTTCATACCAACAAGGCCACTCGAGGAAATAGTTTCCGAATTTGTGGAGCTATACCAGATCCTTTATGCGCCAAAAAATTTCCTCAAAAGGGCTTACGAACATTACTCTGGAATGAACCCTCCAAAGGTCAAAAAATCATTTAAACTTCCGTATTTCATGGAATTGAGGGCCGCGCTCATAGCGATTTTCAGGAATGGTTTCGTGTATGATAGCAGACTTGATTTCTGGTCCTATTTCTTGAGAGCAATCTGGCTTTTTCCGGACCGTCTGGACAGGTTCGTTACAGCACTGGTGGTCGCTGAACATTACTATGAATTCAGGCAGTCTCTGATATCAAATCTCAACTCTCAACTCGAAAAACTGACAGAGGAAGAGAAAAATCAGTTCTTTGTCAGCCAGATTCCTGCATCGACCCCTTCCACATGATCATTTTTCATTATGAGAGAGGTCCCAGACACTAGTTTTGGATGGTGAAAAACCGCGTTCTTAGGACTGGGGCCTAGTCCTCCGATTCCCTGGACTTACCTGAAACCCCGTCTGAAATCAGTGATTGCAGATCATAAGCTCTCAACTGGCTTCTGGATCTCAGGAATGCCAGCCAGTCGGTCTTTTTTCGTTCCAGGGTGATTAGCCTTGGCCCGTCAAGACCCGGTAAGGTGTCCACAGTGAAGTCGGTCAC
Organism: uncultured Desulfomonile sp.; assembly: GCA_937915285.1. Taxonomy (GTDB): domain Bacteria; phylum Desulfobacterota; class Desulfomonilia; order Desulfomonilales; family Desulfomonilaceae; genus CAITZA01. The sequence continues at coordinate 3,207 of CALDNG010000110.1, forward strand.
CATTCCCTGGACCTTTGGGGTTGCCCATCTCTCTTCCAGCGCATCACCCGTCCACACAAGGCCCTTGATTCTACCCTCTTCAAGCATCTTGGTGCGGCTGAGCATGCGCATCGTTTTAGAACTGTGCGATATGGCGAGAATTTCGTAACGTGAATCCTTATCCACATCCATTGACATGATCCTGGGTCTGACATAGGCGGTATCCGCTACCATGTCTTTTTCAGAATCCTTGCTCACTTCAGGTCCCACCCACCTCAGGATTATATCGGAACCGCCATAATAGGATTTCGACACATATAGCCTCTTTCCCGAGGGCTCGTACAATCTCAGGTGATCCTCCCTGTCGTAAACGGCTATCAGTGGTTTTCTCTGTCCCTCAAAATCTCCAATGGTGAAACCGAAGATCGGAATCTTCAATGGAGTCCCGAAGCGCTCTCCCACCAACAGTTCATTCCCCTTGTCCTCGATGTTGAAAATGGGTCCTTCATACATTTTACTCATACCCTTGCGCTGACCCAGCAGGATCGGGCCTCGGGTAGGGTAATTGATCACCCTCAGAAAATAGGGAAACTCACTTATGACCGGAGTCAGGGTTCCTCCCCTGTATTCCAGAACAAACGAACTCACCGACCCCCTGTTCTGAGCCGTCACATATATCCTCGCAGGACCCTGCTTGCGAACCTTTGCTACATCAATGGCCTTTATTTCAAGATTGCCCGTGTTGTATTCGGTTACGAGGTTCATTTGCCCGGCATTGAACCGGTGAAGATAAACATTGGAAGGGTCAGCCACGACAATGTCGTTTTTTCCATCGCCGTCTACGTCCCCTACCCCCAACCCAACTGCCAGCAGGCTAAGCTCCTCACTCCGCCAAATCTTTTCACCAGTTGAAGTTTTGGGCGACGATTCCTTCGAACTCTGAGCCACGAGAGATCTCACGATGGCGCTCTTTTCCACACCAGATTCGCCTGGCAGGGTTGAGCCGATTTCTTTGTGGTCTCGGCCTGAGGCGCCTCCATGCAAGGTGACGGAATCGAGAGATGGATCGGCCGATGGATGAAAATAACTCGATTCAGCCATGACAGAAATTGTCAGAGCGCAAAAAACAAAAATAGAAATCACCGATAACCACAGCCTGTAAGAAAAGTTTGTCATTGCGCCCTCCGATCAACTGCGATGAAAAGTTTTCCTGAAATACCTAGCAAATTACCATGCCCTTTCAAGCACGTAATTACATTAACAATATAAGTCAAAGAATAAGAAAAATACAATCTGTTTGTTGAAATACTACATAATATATTATATTTATTATAAATTCAAGAAAGGTGTTTTGTGAGAACAGGTTGCTTTACAATGAAATCCACGCTTATTTGTTTTGAAATGGTGATACCTCTACCTGGGGACTGAAATGAAAGCAGAGACGGCCTTATGGATTCGCAGAATGAAGATACTGCCGCTACTGCTGTTTTCATGGTTGATCTTTCTCTTGCCGCAGTTTACCTGCCTGGCTTTGGCCGCAGAAAAAAACGATTCCTGGTCTATCCCTGGCTTCCTGGAGGGGATTGCGCCTGATTTGGGGCTAGGCGGCTTTCACCGTATCAGGATCACCCCGTTCGGGAAGTTCGGCTACAGTAAGGTGGGATGGACGGCCAGTTTACCGACTTATCAGGTGATCTCGACGAGTGAACTAGCCGAGTCTGGCGTCGGGCAATTCAGGCTTAGCCTTAAAGAAGCAGACCTGTGGCTGGCTGAAGCCGGACTGGAGGCCGGATTCGTCAGTGGAACCAGCCTCATGATGAGAATTTCAGGGAATATTTTGCAGGATGCCCTCAATACGTGGCTTCCTGAAAGCCGCGATGAGGTCGAGCGACTCCTGTGGAAGAATCGTAGTGTCAATTGGCTGGAGATGGAAATCAGCATCACCAGGCCAATCCTGGGCAACCTGAGCATGAAGACCGGACTCAGGTACGACGATTTCCGGCTTGCATTCAAGACTCCCTACGAAATCAACGCGCAGGATTCCTCTAAAAAGGCCTCCATGAGTTTCAGAGGCTATCAGGCGGAAAGCCATGCCTGGATACCGTACCTAGGGCTAGGTTGGTTCGGTGAAAAGTTTAAACTTTTTCTGATCGGAAGCGTATTCGCTCCTTCAAAAATCAGCCTGGAATCCCGCATAAGCGCCTCTTCACAATCGAAAACGGATGTCTCCTGTTACACAGTTTTTTCTTCAAACGAACCTGCTTCGTTCATTGAGATCAACCTGGGATACGCTTTCAGGTTCCTGTCTCTGGTTAATTTGAGTTTATGGGGTAAATCTGGCTGGTTATATACTTCAGGCAAAGGTGAGATCACCAGAAACTGCTCTGGATCAGCAGGACTATCCCCCAAAAACACATTGGATCACGACATGACTTTCAGCCGATATGACATATCCGGGGGTTTGTCTCTGGATGTGTCTTTCTAGAACTGCCTGATTGGACCCCATTCGAGAAAAATTTCATCATAAACCATGAATCCTTTTCGATGGTTCCCGCATCCGTAAATTCAGAAGCAATACTCGGACAGATATACGGAGGCGTGTCATGAATAGAAGCACAGGCCCAACATATACAAGATATAGGTGCAGGATCAGCGATAGCTGTGAAGCGTTCGATTCAATTTTGGCTATTTCTGAATGTTACGAGCGAGGAGGTCATGTTTCCCGAAGCTGCAGTGACTGCTCGAGCAGGCCCTCCGAGAGCAGGAGTTCTTCAAGTGACCCTGATAGATAACATTTAAAACGATAATAAAGTTAGACTTTGAAAATCAATTTACTTTTAAGAAACCCGGGCCATTCCGGGTTTTTTAATTGATAATTCTCTTGAAACTCTGTAATTCTGACGGATTGTAAATACAGTGAAATACTATTTCTGGTATTTGGAGTGTGAGCATGGTTTGTAGACTCAGGGAGCCAGTGAGCGGGCTTACCCACTTTTTTGGAGCAGTCGGAGCGCTTTTTGGTTTGATAGTGTTGTTATTTCTAGGGCATGACAGCGTAACCAAGGCTATTTCTCTAACAATTTATGGTTTGAGCCTCGTCCTGATGTTTTCAGCCAGCTCTGCCTATCATTTGATACCTGGATCTCCAAAGGTCATAGGTATTCTTCGTAAAATAGATCATTCAGCCATCTACATACTGATAGCCGGTTCTTACACGCCGATTTGTTTGCACTTCTTTAGTGGTTTCTGGCAATGGGGACTTTTGGCCATAGTATGGACCATGGCTGTCATCGGGGTGTTTACCAAGCTGTTCATTATCAACGCGCCCCGCTGGGTTTCAGCAGGGATATATCTCGTGATGGGGTGGCTTTCGGCATTCGCTATTCCTGAGATGATGGCCTCCATGCCATTGAACGCGTTGTATGGACTATTGATGGGAGGGATATTTTTCACTTTGGGCGCTGTTGTTTACATCACAAAAAAACCTGATTTCCGTCCCGGTGTTTTTGGCTTTCACGAAGTCTGGCATATTTTTGTGATTCTCGGCTGCGCCTCACACTTTGCGGTGATCGCTATTTACATAGCTCCAGGGATGATCACCACCTGACAAATGGCCGGCGGCACGATCTGCTGAACGACGCGACAACTGGCTGTGCGCCACGGTTGGGTTATTGAACTTGATATAGCGCAGCGGGACCACGATGCAGTGGCGCAACTAATGTTCCATGGACTGCAAGAGTCCTGTCATGACCCTGGTTGAAATGTCTGGATGGAGTATCCCATCGCGGGGATATTCCATATTCAGACTGAAGTAAAACGCAGAAGTCACCGCTACCGCAAGCGCTATCAGGCCAATCACCCTGGCTGGCTTCAGAGAATCAGTCCCCACGCCGGTTGCCAGCGCAGTCATCAGGGCGAAAACCCCCAAAAGAATGGTATATGCAAGGCAAGGCTTTCTCTGGATGGCCACGTAGCGATCGTGAGATACTTCCATCATCCTGTTTAGCTCTGGTAGGATGAGTTGAACAGCGATGTTTGAATCTTCTTGTCTGGCCAGGGTAACCGTCTTTTTCCAGATTTGCGTTTGTAACCCGAGAGCCTTGTCCCAGGCGCCCAATGCCGCTTCTGAATCCGGTAACCGACGGTAACCATCCACTCGGGCTTCCACATACTTCCTGAAATCCCTCCTCAATGCGTCCCTATTTTGAACATTGAGCAAATCAAGCCTTGAGAAGGACCTGTTGATTGCATTTGATTCGTCGAGAATGAGTCTGAACTGAGCCTCAGAATGAGATCTCGCACAGTCGATACAGAAAAAAGCCATTACCACAACGAAAACCAGCAAAATGACTTCTGCAATCCTTTCGGGATCTGCGAACGAAGCTTGAAGCACTGACGAATTTCTCCATCTCAAAACATAACCGACCCACGCTAATAAAAGTATGCCTGCGAACAAGCCCGCTGATATCGCGAAAACCACCGGATTTATCACTATCTGTGGCATCCTAATCCAATCGTGCTCATAGAAAAATTCGCCTGTCCTTAATACAAAAACACTATTATTATGACAGACTTCCGGCTATCGCTCAAGAAAGTGTTTTACACGACGGGCAATGTTTGGATCGAGTCCTTTATTTTTGACGGTCACTATACCCAGAAAAATGAAACGCGAGATCTTAGGGAACTATGCGCACTTGGACTGCTAGCCTCACATGTAAAAGGAGGCAAGATATTTGAATTCGGAACATTTATTGGCAGAACGACCAGGCTTTTGGCGCTGAACGCCGGATTAAAATCCGAGGTCTACACTATCGATCTCCAACAGGACTTGGTTGATCATGAAATTGGACAGGAATTCAAAGAATCCCCCGAAAATGCTCAAATTTGTCAGCTGCTTGGAGATAGCGTTAGATACGATTTTTCTGATTTCAGTAATACAATTGATTTCTGCTGGATTGATGGGGCCCATGATTTTGAGCATTGCTGGTCTGACACAAAGTACGCATTAATGATGGTCAAGGCCGGTGGTTTCATAGCATGGCACGACTATCGACACACCGCTTGGTGGTCTGGCGTCACAAAGGCAGTCAGACTCGCTAACAGGCTTTTCGGGGGAGGGGTGCGCCACATAGCGGGCACAACAATGGCCATTCTGCATGTTGAAACCAGAAACAAGGATTTGGCCAAAGAGGCTAACAAAGGAGTACCCACTTTGTAGGCTGAGGATGAAAGAACATTTTTATGTCGGGATTATTGGACCCCGCAAGATTGCGTTCGCCTTGACTTTCTCTGAATATACTGCATGAAACTTTTCCTCCGTCCTCTCAGGAGTACGGGCAGCCCCGCCATTTGAATAGCAATTAAGAGCTTACTATTTCTTGTGTTTTTTAGGAATCAAGGGGGGATCCTTCTCGCAGAACGCATCAATCACAATCAGAGATTTTCCATTAAAAAAGCTCTGATAGGGATCAGAGCTTCTAACTTACGTGGTGGGCCGTCGGGGGCTCGAACCCCAAACCTACTGATTAAGAGTCAGTTGCTCTACCAGTTGAGCTAACGGCCCGTATGGAATTTCATTTTTTACCGCGATCAGGCATTTATGTCAAGATTTTGTGGCCAATTTTTTTTGCGTCTTTGGTGTCTCGGTTTGATCGGTTGCGATTTTGGCCCGACAGTATTATTATGCGCTCTTCAAAAAACTCAAAACGGATGAAATTACAATGACCCCTAAAGCGCTAGTAGCGGTAACCAGGACAAGTCCTGAAACAGTGATAGAAGATGTCTACAGATGTATGAAAGAAGCCCGCTTCCAGGATTTTCTGGACCCGTCATCCACTGTCATACTGAAAGATAACATCTCATGGCATTTTCCATTCCTGAGCGCCAATACTACCCCGTGGCAGCTTGAGGGTGTCATCCTGGCCTTGAAGGATTCGGGCTACAAAGACATAGTTTGTGTGCAGAATGAGACAGTAGTGACGGACGCGTTCAAAGGTGAGAAACTCAATAAATATGTTCCTGTCTTCAAAAAATTCAACATTCCGGTCCTATACAATTTCAGGGAATCTGACATCAAATGGATAAAATATACGCCAAAGGCCCGGATGAGGATCCTAGATCAAATATTCCCCGAGGGGATAAGCATTCCGGAATACTTCCTGGGAAAAAACATCATTCATCTGCCAACTGTAAAATGTCATATATACACTGGCACTACCGGGTCGATGAAAAACGCTTTTGGTGGACTACTCAACAGCCGCAGGCATTACACCCATTCTGTGATTCATGAAACACTTAATGATTTGTTGGATATACAGAAGGAGATTCATTCCGGAATATTCACGGTAATGGACGGAACGGTGGCTGGTTGCGGTCCTGGCCCGAGAACCATGATCCCTTATGACAAGGATCTGATGCTGGCGTCGGGTGACTGCGCGGCGATTGACGCAGTGGCCGCCAGCTTGATGGGATTTGATCCGATGAGTCTGGATTACATCCGGATAGCGCACGAGTCCGGCCTGGGAATTGGGAAGATCGACGAAATCGAGATAGTCGGTGAAGACATCAGTAAGGAGAACTGGTGTTTCACGGTAGGAAACAATGCGGCTTCAGCCGTGGGAAACTTTATCTGGTTCGGTCCACTAAAGTCCTTGCAAAAACTCTTCTTCAGGACTCCGCTGGTATATCTCTTCGTTTTTGGCTCGTTTTTCTACCACGACTATATATACTGGCCCTTAAAGGCAAAACCGCAAATGGATGAGTTCAAGAAACATTCCAAATGGGGCAAACTATTTGATAGCTATCCTGAATGACGGGATGAATCGGCTGGAATCCGGAAAAGTTTTTTACATTCGAGAAAAACGAGGTTGGGATCAGAAAGGGGCTTCAGGACTCTTTTTTTGTTGAAAAACGAGCCTGATGTTTTCAGCGACGCGCCTTAACCTGTTTCTAACGTGTCGGTCAAGGCCGCGTCGTTTGGAAGCCCTGGAACTCTTGGCGCCGTCTCCATAGAATCGAAATGACCAAGTCGATCAAATGCTATGGAAGAATTCCGTTTTGAGATGATGGTTGAGTTCAGCTCGTACCAGGGCACGGGCCCTGATAAGGTCGCTGCGCCATTTTTCGGCTTTTTCGAGAGCTTCTGTTTCCCATGGGAGCCGCTGCGTAGGATCTTTGGCCAAAATATCTCGCTCGAGTTCTTCTGGAACCGGGGCTTCGAGTAAAGTTTGGCATCTGGATTTAATGCTGCGAATGAGTTGGAGAAGTCTGAGCAGATCGTCCCTGGAAAGAGTTGCCGGTTTCCTTGTTGAAGACGACTTCGGAATTAACTTCAGGTCTTCAATAGGAGTTCCGCTTTTGATGGCCTTGTTGATAAGTTGCTTTAAGTGACGATAGTTGCTATCGAAGTCACCGGGAGGTTCGGGTACTCCAGCAGCCGCATCGGAAAAAGGAAACAACATATCCATACCTCCTACTGGAAAAGTGAAACCCGAGAGGGTCCGATTTTGCCACTCCCGGAAACAAGACGGCAGATAACACGTCCCCGGACGTTAGTCAACAAATAGTTCACAGTTTCTATATATAATGTTGAAGAAATAAGAAAAACTGTGACATTCTGCGCGGATAGCCGTCCGACAATGATTTACAGGGGTTATGCTTAATACCTCACATTGGATATTGACACTAACATCCAATTTTCGTTCGTTTATTTTGTTCAAAATTTAAAAAAATGGAGATTTTTTCCTTCAAATGGGAGCGACAGAAATAATCATAAGGGGGGCTCGAGAACATAACCTCAAGAATATCGACTTGAACATTCCCCGAGAGCAACTGGTTGTGATCACGGGATTATCAGGTTCAGGTAAATCGACGTTGGCGTTTGACACCATATATGCCGAGGGTCAAAGACGATATGTTGAATCTTTGTCCGCGTATGCGCGCCAATTCCTTGAGATGATGGATAAACCTGATGTGGATCTTATCGAAGGGTTATCGCCGGCGATAAGCATTGAACAGAAGACGACTTCCAAAAACCCGCGATCCACTGTTGGGACTGTCACTGAAATATATGATTACCTTCGGCTCCTGTATGCGCGTATTGGGGTTGCCCATTGCTGGGAGTGCGGTAGGCCGATTAGCTCCATGACCATCCAGCAGATGGTTGATGAGATTTTGTCCATGCCTGAATCGGCCAGGATCCACATCCTGGCGCCGCTAGTATCGGGCCGCAAAGGTGAATTCAAGACAGAAATTCATCGACTGATACGCGATGGATTTGCCCGAGCGAAAATTGACGGGAAACTCACGGAGTTGACTGACGAGATCAAGCTGGACAAGAAGCGCAAGCATTCTATAGAAGTTGTGGTGGACCGTCTGGTTGTTAGGCAAGGTATAGAAAAGAGACTGGCGGATTCCCTTGAGATAGCCGCGAAGCTTGGTCAGGGTATCGTCCTGGTAGAGGAGTTGAACGGCTCTATCAGGCTGTATAGTGAGAATCTAGCATGTCCTGAGCATGGTGTTTCGTTTGGTGAGATTTCACCCCGTCTGTTTTCGTTCAACAACCCTTTTGGCGCATGTGAATCCTGCAGTGGTCTGGGGGTTCAGATAAGGTTTGATCCGGACCTGATAGTGCCTAACCAGATGCTTTCACTTATTCAGGGGGCAATAGCTCCCTGGGAAAAGCGAAATTCCCCATTCTTCAACCAAACGATTGAGGCATTGGGAAAACATTACGGATTTGAAACGCATACGCCTTTTGCGAAGTTGCCTGCCAGGGTCCAGGATGTGATTCTTTACGGTTCCCGGGAAGAGGAGATCGATTTCTGTTATGAACGCGACGGACGGACTCATTTCTTTCGCAAACCGTTCGAGGGTGTGATTCCGAACCTTGAGCGGAAGCGGCTTGAGACAGATCCAGAGGAAATGGGCGATGAACTGGGTAAATTCATGAGTTCGATACCCTGCCCGACGTGCGGTGGGGCCAGACTGAAGAAAGAGGCCAGGCACGTGCTTGTGGGCGGAATGCCCATCCATCAGCTAACAGCGCTTTCAGTCAGGGAGACCTCAGAATTCATCGAGCAACTTAATCTGAGTAATCGTGACATGGAGATAGCCCGGAGGGTATTGAAAGAAATCGGCAGCAGGCTGGGATTCCTGGACAAGGTGGGGCTTGGGTACCTAACGCTGGACAGGGGGTCTGCTACTTTGTCAGGGGGAGAGTCCCAGAGGATAAGGCTCGCCACTCAGGTAGGGTCATCCCTCGTGGGGGTGCTTTACATTCTTGATGAGCCCAGCATAGGTTTGCACCAGCGGGACAACCAGCGATTACTCTCGACACTGCTCGAACTCCGCGATCTGGGTAACTCGGTGTTGGTGGTTGAGCACGATGCGGAGACCATACTTAACGCCGATCATGTCATTGACATGGGACCGGGCGCTGGAAGACTCGGGGGAAAGATTGTTTGCCAGGGCAAACCGCAAGATATGATGTCCTGCAGCGAATCAATTACCGGAAAATACCTGTCCGGCTCAGAGTTCATAGCTGTCCCAAAGGAGCGACGAAAACCCGGGCCCAGGAAAATAGTTTTGCGAGGGGTTAAAGCTAATAACCTCAAGAACCTGGATGTGCGCATACCTCTAGGAATAATGACCTGCGTTACCGGAGTGTCAGGCTCGGGCAAGAGTACCCTGGTGGTGGAGGTGTTGCGTCGCTCTTTGTCCCAGAGACTGTATGGATCAAAAGAAAAGGCAGGCCTGGTAGACTCGGTAGAAGGTCTGTCATTCATAGATAAGGTCATCGACATCGATCAAAGCCCCATAGGTCGAACTCCACGATCCAACCCAGCCACTTACACTGGAGTTTTCACATTCATTCGAGAGCTTTTTGCAAATTTGCCCGATTCTAAAATGAGAGGTTACAAAGCCGGCAGGTATAGCTTCAATGTTAAGGGTGGCAGATGCGAGGCGTGTAAAGGCGACGGGGTCATCAAGATAGAAATGCATTTTTTGCCTGACGTTTACGTGAAATGTGACGTTTGTCAGGGGAAGCGGTACAACAGGGAGACCCTCGACATAAAATTCAAGGGCAAAAACATTACTGATGTGCTCGACATGACGGTCAACCAGGCGGCCGAGTTCATGGAGAATATACCGAGCGTTTTCAATAAGCTGAAGACCGTCCAGGAAGTCGGGCTGGGTTACATAAAACTCGGGCAACCGGCCACTACCCTTTCAGGAGGGGAAGCCCAGAGGATCAAGCTTTCCAAGGAGCTTTCGCGAAGAAGCACCGGTCGG
>CALDNG010000111.1 GCA_937915285.1 uncultured Desulfomonile sp.
CGGGTCGCTGCGCGCCTTGGTGGGAGCCAGTCCGGACTCCTGGGCGCTGACTATTATGTTCCAGCCCAGGCGATTATATGGAAAGACCGCGCCAAGAGTCTTGTCCAGCCAACTGAAGGCTTCAATCCTGTAAAATTTCTTGCCTGCAGACCCAGGTTTGGGAATCTTGTGAGGGATTATATAGACTGATCTCCAGGCCTGAGGCTCGAGCCCCGCCTTGCGAAGCATCCGGCTGAGGCCCAGCGATGTATAGAACCTCAAGTGCGTCTCATCCCATCCCAGCCAGTTTTTCTCACCCAGAATCTTTTTGTGATAGGTCCCCTCGATGAGGTAGTTCAGCGACATGGAATTCTGTGTGCTAAGAACCATTACTCCGCCGGGAGCCAGATGACGTGCGGCAGTCTCAATTAGAGCCTGGTCATCACTGACGTGCTCGATCACATCTTTTAGCAGGATGACATCAAAACCCTTCACCCGGGGGAGATTCGGAAAGCCCAGGCTTTGGATGAAAGCGCACCTCGATCCCACTCCTTCACGGTTGGCAAAGAAACGGGCCGTCGCAAGGGCCGATTCTTCAGCGTCCACACCTACTACCTCTATTGCGCCATGTTTGGCCGCATGGACCGAGAACATCCCGGCGCCGCAACCGTAGTCAAGAAAACGCTTGCCTGACAGATCACCGATCAATTCAATAATGAAGTTGTTCTTCACCACACTGTAGGATTTGTTTTGTTGCTCGAGATATGCCTCCAGCGATTTTGCGCTGTCATGAGATCGTATCCAGTGATCTTCAGGATATCTCTTTCTTTGGGGTTGCATTTCGGAACTCTCGAGCTTCGACTGAATTGATGCGTTCTAGTTAGCCTGCAACTATTATAAAGCAATTATGTCATTTGACAAAACTATCATAGACCTTCGACCATTCTGTTCTTTCAAATTCCTCTGTGAACCCGGCCATTTTTTTTCTGGCCGATCTTCCCATTTCCCTTGCAAGGGCCTCATTAAGGATCAGATCCTCCAGGCAATCAGCCAGGGCATCAGAATCACCCCAGTTGGCTAGCAAACCACTATGTCCATGATCGATAAGCCTCTCACATGCGCCGGTTCGCGTCGCAACGCAGGGCGCGCCACATGACATCGCCTCCATAAGTATGTTCGGACAACCCTCTGTCAGAGATGGAAGACAAAAAACATCCAGAGACATGATCCATTCGGGAATTTTTTCATGATTTAGAGGTGTTGGAGTTTCCACGATGTCCGAAATTCCGGTCCTGTTCAGAATGTAATGATAAATATCTATTTCTGAATCCCTCAACTGTCCCTTGAGAGAAAGGCTTATCCTGTATTTTCCCGAGAGTCGCTCCACAGCCTTGAACAGGTATGGAAGTCCCTTGGCGTATTTGAATATACCCGCCGCGCCTATCCTTATTTCCTCGGCTCGTTCTTTGTTCCATTCATTCTCTGGAATCACTACGGAATTGAATATGACGCGAGACTTGCTTCGGATTGGGGTCAGAGCGTCTGCCATTTCTATGAGGTCGTCACTAAGTCCTACAACCATGTCGGCGTTGTCCAGGCCACTCTTGCATACTGATGATTTCTCAGGGCTGAAAATGTATTTTTTTACGTCATTACCGACAACGGTTGTTATAGCAGGACGTGAACGTCTTTTGGCAATCAGACCGGTGACATATCCAACGGGATAGAGGAAGAATGAATGAAACAGGTCAAAACTCTCGCTAATATCCAGTTTCTCGATTGTTTGATACATCATCTGGAGGGTAAGATTGTGAGGGCAGTCCCATAGTCCTCGCTCAGATTCCAGTATGTTCTCGCTGGCGAGTTTTATTCGATACAGTCTGATCCCTTGGTAGTCGCAGATTTCAACATTCTCATCGAGTAAGACGTAACTTGTGGGTTCGATCTCGAAACACGCCACATGCGTTTCAAGACCTAAACCAGAAGCGTGTCTTGCGACCCTCTCCACTGTTCTGGACAGTCCTCCCCACTGTTTAGGCGGGAATTCCGGAGTAGTGATCAGAAGCTTGAGGCGTCCCATCGTCTGTCCTGAAATTGGCATTTAAGAGGAAATTGAACTATATTGCCTGAAACCCATAGTAGCAGGTTTTTAACACGATCCGGCAAAAACTCAAAGACGTCGGTATGGATTAAGGCGTTAGCTATAGACTGAGTATGTCATCGACCAAAAGGAAAATCGGAATACTATTCCATAAGAGCCCATTTGTGTCCGCAAACGGGATTGATCAGGTGCGGCTTCGATCCATCAGTTCCGGACTGAGGCGCCTGGGTTTTGAGGTCGAGATAATAGCTCCGACGCCAAAAACGGCCATGCTGGACAACGGGATCATGGTCAGGCCACTGAAGGCTTTAAGCAGGGATGCGGGATACGATCTCATAAAGACCTCATATCACGGGTCGGTCAAACATCTGAGTGACTATGGGGGCCCGGTGGTTTCGCGGATAGTCCGGGTTGTTGATAATGAGCTTCCTGAGCGAGATGAATCCAATCGCTCTGAATTGATTGCGATGCAGAAGATAATCAAAAACCGGGCTAGCGTGGTGGTTGTAAACAATGAGGCAAACCGTCAGCGCTGGCTGGATTTGTACGGTGACGATCCGCAGGTCGAGATGGTTCCGACCGGCTGCCCCGAAAGAATACCTGAGGCAGGTAAAAACCCGTTCAAGGACTCATCCAGGAATATTCTGTTTCTGGGCAGTCTTGCAGCTCCACGAATGGTGATGATGCTCAATGAAATGGCAGACCGGCTCAAGGATATAGCGACTGTTCATCTTGTCGGACTGAACAAGGCCTGCATGTATGGGGGCGATGAATCATGTGTCTTGAGTGAAGCTGTCATTGATCATGGAGAATTGCCTGAGAAGGAGACCTGGAATTACATATTGTATGCTGACCTCGGCCTGGCGTTCGCAACCGGGCCTCACGTGTTCGATAACGATATGTCAAAGATATTCAACTACCTGCGCGGTGGGCTCCCTGTGTTATCGGAAGATCCGATAATAAACAATTCCCTAATCAGGGAAATGGACTATGGTGAAATCCTTGATTTCGGAGATGTGGAAGGTCTTGTAAGAGCGTCAGCAACAATTCTCTCCCGAGGCTTAAAAACCCGCAGCAAATCGGTAATGGATAAAATGGCAGCGGAACACTCATGGTTACGGCGAGCCGAGGTCTATGAAAAGATTTTCAACCGCTTGCTGGGATGATCCGATAACAGATTACCTGTAAAAGAGAATATAAATGAAGCTGGTTCTAGTTCGCCCGCCTTTTTATGCGCTGTTCGGTGTCACAACGCCGAAAATGAAGACATATCCGCTCAATCTGCTTTACCTTGCTACCTATGTCCGTGATTCACGGCGACACTCAGTGGCTATTGTAGACGGAGAATGCGTCACGGTTCCCGAACTGGTCAGGTCCGATCTGACTGGGGAAGATCCCGAAATAATGATGAACCGTTCGATTCCGAATATGATTGAGATACTAAACAACGACGATCATCCAATCTGGGTCGAAATCGAAAGGCAGGTCCTTTCTAACAATCCTGACATTGTAGGGATCACATGCAACTCCGGCGCTATGGACACAGTTCGGATACTTACAAAAAGGTTCAAAGCCAAGGGGCTACCGGTGATTCTCGGTGGGAGTCATCCAAGTGTCCTGCCCGAGCAAAGTCTCAACTACACCGGGGCTGATTTTGTGGTGACAGGTGAAGGCGAAACAGCCCTTTTGGAAATGATGGACTGTCTGGATTTGAATCATGACCTGGGAAGCGTCAAATCTCTTGCATGGCGCCAAAATGGGAGCATCAAAATTAATCCCAAGGCCGAACTGATCAAAGATATAGACCTCCTGCCGGGGCCAGACAGGTCGTTGATAGACAGGAGTCAGTACTTCGGCGAAGTGATAATGACTGGAAGAGGCTGCCCATTCAACTGCGCTTACTGCGCTTCCAGAAACATCTGGGGCAAAAGGGCCCGCCTCAGGTCGGTCGATTCAATCATCACAGAATTGCAGACCCTGTACCGGGATGCCGACAATCTTGATCTCTCACAAAAAACATTGACAAACGCGTCTGATAACCGCCCTGGCAGATGGGTCGTAAAAGTGGTTGATGACACTTTCACTGTTGTCAGGAAAAGAACAATGGAGCTTCTGGACCAGATAATAAGCAATGGTCTGAACCGCTTTGAATTTACAGGTGGGGTCCGAGCCGACACCCTTGATGAGGCGCTTGTGTCGAGGATGCGTGAGGCCAATTTCAGGAGGGTTACGCTCGGAGTGGAGAGTGGGAGTCCCCGGATACTGGAAATGATCAGGAAGGGTGAGACAAACGATGACGTGAAGAGGGCGTTCGGTCTGCTAAAAAAAGCCGGTATCAGGACCCATGCTTTCTTCATGATAGGCCTGCCTGGTGAAACACTTGAGGACATTGAATTATCCAAAAAGCTTATACTCGAAATAAGGCCGGACCACGTTGAGATAAACATGGTCACCCCGTATCCGGGCACCGATCTCTTCGACAAACTTATACCTGAGCCGCCTCAAGAGATTGATCGCTGGTACCGGTGGTTCCATCAGGGTATGGCCACTCATTCTGACCGGCTTGGTTATGACCTTGATGCCGCTTATAAGGATTTCCTGGACTTTGCAAAACGTTATCACGATGAAATGGCCGAAGCCCGTTAACAAAAATCTTATCGCAGGCCTGTTTGAAGGCCCTTAGAACCACCGGCGCTCCATGGGAGAAAAATGTTTAAAGATCCGATTGAAGTGACATCCGACACAAGCTGTCATTTTTTCGAAGACCAACTTCTGGTGTTTTCGCAAAAAAACCAGGGCATTTATGAACTGAACCAGTCGGCAGGCATGATCTGGCTGATGTGTGAGAAGCGCATGAGCCTTGATGAAGTAGCTCAGGAACTTTCAAGCTCTTACGGAATAGATTACGAAACGGCTAGAACTGACACTAGCGCCCTACTGGAACAATGGGCCGCCCTTGGATTGATTGCGGCAGATAAGGACGCTTTGTGCGAACCCTCAAACGATGCTGAATCAAGCCATCCTGAAAACATTGCTTTTGGGGCCGAGCGCCATACAGAGCTTGAACCGGTAAAAACATTCGGAATCAGGTTTGCCGCTCATGACTATGTTTTCAGATTTGGCTCCGGTCACTTGGCGGATCTTATCATACCGATGTTTGCCCATATCGGCTCCGATGCGGACCGGGCTGAGTTTGGTATTGATGTCTTAGAAGATGGGGATCAGATTCTTATTGTGAGTGATGGCAAGGTCCTCGATGCGTTTAAGGACCAGTCGGAGACGTCCTCGAGGCTGACTTTTCAACTGGTTGTTATGGCTTATGCCAAAATGGATTTTTTGATAGCGGTTCATTCAGCTTCCTTGAGTCTTGGAAACGGCTGTGTGATGTTCCCCGGTGTATGTGGTGTCGGAAAAACTACCCTGGCTGCGGGGCTACTCAAGGCCGGATTCATCCATTACACCGATGACACCGCCATAGTGGACAGGAAAACACACAAAGTAATACCTACTCCGGTAAGCCTGCGTATCAAGGAGGGATCATTCGGCATAGTTGAAAAAATGTTTCCGGGTTCGTTACTAACGGCCGTTCATTATTCCAGTGACGGGCGTAAGATAAGGTATCTGCCTCCTTCTGTGGGGCGGTTTGTGTCCGAACCTTCTTCCGGTGAAACAGTCAAGGCTTTGGTATTCAACAGGTATGAGCCTGACTCGGACACGCGTATTGAGCGAATCCCGAGGGTCGATGCTTTTCGGCGTATACAGGAATGCGGTTATTACATGGAGGGTGGTCTGGACAGGGCTAGGGTTAGCGAGCTTCTGGACTGGATCAGGGGCATAGATTGTTATGAATTAACCATCAGTTCATTAGATCAGGCTATACCGGTTATCAGGGAGATAGCCGAATGAACAGCAGGGTTGATGATTTTCTATTCCTTGGTGAATGTCTGTCTCTTGATTGCAGTGAGGTGTCCATAAAGGATCTGCAAAGAAAAATAGTTGATCCTGCACTCGATTGGGGCCCGGTAATCGCCATGGCGAGTGAACGCCTCCTTGTGCCTGCGCTTTGGGCGGCGCTCCTAAAAAAGGGCCTGAGCCGATATCTGGATGATGAACTCAAATTTTATCTTTCCGGGTTTTACGATCTCAACCGACAAAGGAACCTCCTGATAAAAGAACAGGTTGAACAGATCGTTGAAGCGTTCAACTCTTCCGGTATACAGCCGATCCTTCTCAAAGGGGCCGCGCTTCTGTTCATGGACGACCCGGCAGCTTTGGGTTACCGGATGATGTCCGATATTGATATTCTGGCAGACGCTCCGGATGTGCAGGCTTCGCTGGATATCCTGCTGTCCTTGGGCTATGGGGTTCAGGACCCCGTGTTGGCGAAGAGGATTGATCCGGTGAGCCAACACTTGCCCACAATGTCACGCGAGGGCTCTCCGGCAGCGGTTGAACTACATACCGAACTGTTCCCGCTATATGACGGAACTGAAATTCTGACTGCCTCAAGTTGTTTCCAAAACTCTGTTCAGCTTCGGTCAGGCTCTTTCAGCTTCAAGGTCCTGTCGCACGAGGATTTCCTCATACACAACATCGTTCATAGCGAAATAAGCCACTCAAATTTTTCACTCGGGAACATTTCACTGAAGAGCCTGATTGATTTTGCCGTTATCTCGAATCTCTATTCTGACACGATTTCCTGGTCCCATATTGAGCAAAGAATGTCAGGCCATGGTCTGCGACGAGTTTATCATTCATATGTGCACAAGGCCGTAAAACTGCTCGGAGCCCCTATCCCGCCAGGATTTCAGGCAGGTGTCATGGAGGAATCAGACCTCAAGCTTTGTTTACTTACCCTGCAGTTTTCATGGCTCAAAACCATCCTTTCAAAATGGACATGGATCAAGCGGGCCCCGGTAATCGTTTCCAAAAATCTGTCATCCGAAATAATGACCAAGCGTTTCGGTTGCTCCCACAATTTCGCCGATCTTAACAAAACTCGCCTGAATTACCTTTGGTTTCTATTCGGTAAACACGTGTTGAAACCCAAACAGTAATGTGTAAAAAATGGTGACTAATTAGGATGGAGTCTGATAGAGTCTTGTTCGAATGGGAGGACCTT
>CALDNG010000112.1 GCA_937915285.1 uncultured Desulfomonile sp.
AGTGTTGCGCATGTGGAAACTGATATCGGCCTTTGCCGTGGGTTTGAGTCTTTCGCTATTTTCCCTCACTACGTCTGTGGCGCATTTTGGAATGATTATCCCCTCAAAGGACGTGGTCTCGGCGTCGGACAACAAGGAAATCGGATTATTGTTACAGTTTACGCATCCCTTTGAGGGTGGTCCGATCATGCAGATGGATAAGCCTGAAAAGTTCGGAGTTGTCTCAGAGGATAAAGTTACCAGTCTTCTGGATACCCTGAGAGAGAAGAAGATCGACGGGAAATCCACATGGGAGTCATCATATAAAATAACCAGGCCTGCTGATTACATATTTTTCATGGTTCCGAAACCTTACTGGGAAGCGGCCGAAGACAAATTCATCGTTCATGTGACCAAGGTCATAGTCGACGCTCTGGGCGCAGAGGAGGGCTGGGACAAGCCGATAGCCAAAGAAGCGGGTCTTCCGGCGGAGATTGTGCCTCTCACTCGGCCCTACAGTTTGTATGCGGGAAACATATTCACCGGACAGGTATTCAAGCATGGTAAACCGGTTGGCGACTGCGATGTGGAAGTTGAGTTTTGGGGTCAGGGTAAAACAAAAGCTCCCACCGATGCACACATCTGTCAGGTGGTCAAAACCGATGAAAAAGGATATTTCTCATTTGTCATGCCCAAAGCCGGGTGGTGGGGGTTTTCCGCAATTATGAAGGGCGATAGCCCCGTCAAACTTGAAGGCGTTGACAAAAATGTTGAATTGGGCGCCGTGTTGTGGGTGCAGGCTTATCCTATGCAGTAGGTCCATTCAGGACTAGTGGGAAAAGTTTCCAAAAGACTGGACGCGTGAATGCCAAACACAAAAGAGGCGTAGCAAGGCAAAGATGGTACCATGTGAAAATCCGGCCAGGACTACGGCAAGTTTGGACTACTATACCGTGTCCGGCTCCCATCGTGAGCCGACACACGCCTCCTACGGCCATCAATCATCCAATTGCGCAAATTACTACCCCAGAGTGGAAACATCCCAAAGCCTGTCAAAACCCTCGGTATCATCATCCCCATCATCCGCCTTGTCTTCGTCCTCCTGATCCCTGTCCTCGTCAACAGGCGCAGGCAAATGTAGTGGAACAATGCTGTACTTCAGTGAGTTCAAAATGTAAGCGTCTGGATCAGTCGTTGTCTTGTCGGCAATAACAATGTTGAGATAGCCTGAGGTCATTAGAATGGCCACACCCGCAAGGATTATTAACAGCAAGCGCTTTGGCTTCATATATCGTCCCTTATCCATTTTTTGGGCCTCCCGCACTAAAAATCAAAAACCATTGTCACTTCACCGCCCATGATAGGGTCGATTTTCCTATCCGGTCTGGTTCCGGAGAAGTTGTTACCATTCCAGTTAGGGACTGAACGGTCAATGCAGGCATATTTGAACCAGTCGCCAGGAGCCCAGTAACCCACTAACGCTCCAAAGGTCCACCCTTCCAACAACTTCCAGTTGAAACCAGCGTTGATCTCAAAGCCAAGATCGCGAACCGTTATGTTTGGAACCTGAGATGCCGGAACGTCATATCGGTAGGCCGAGTAGTTCAAGGCGCCAGGGTGAACCCCACCAAAGTCTATATTACCGTCAGCAGTGTAAAAGCCAGTAAAAGGGTCTGTGTACAACGATAGGGATGGCCTCAGAACTCCCCACGGATAGCCGTCAGAAGTTCTCTTGGCCCAAAAGAAAGTTCCATAAACATTTAAATTGGCGGCGACGGCAAAGTCGAGGCGAGTCCCAAGAACAAAAGCGTCACGAAGGTATCCATCTCCAGAGAGGTTGTATGCGTTGAGTCCAGATCCGTAATCATATACAAAAATGTGGCTATAAGGGCTAAAAAGACTATAATTGCTCAAGAAGTGAGACTCGAAACTCGGGTGCCACACAAAAGCGGCCTGTTGCCTGTCAAAATATAAGCCGTTTCTTCTGTCGGGTCCCGGAGACCAACCTACAATCGCTGTAAGTTTGGCTGGACCTGCCAGGATGCCAACATCCAAAGCATAACGCCATTGCTCTATGTATCTGGTGTAGGGGACATTTATCCCGTCTTCATATGAACGTCGTGACTCCATAACTCCCTGGTATCTATCAGTCCAGTATAGCCAAGCCGCCTCGGCATTTAGAAAATAACGGCCATCATTGTAGCGAAAAAAAACAGTTCCGTGATTAAATTCCGCATCCAGTGAGAAAACAGGGTTTGCAAGATTATTAGCCCTGATAGAGTCGTTCAGAACACTTTCAGGACCTATATGATAAGAACCAAAGGATCCAAGTACGCCTGCCTTAATAGGGCCTTGGGA
The DNA here is from genome assembly GCA_937915285.1 of uncultured Desulfomonile sp. Lineage (GTDB taxonomy): Bacteria > Desulfobacterota > Desulfomonilia > Desulfomonilales > Desulfomonilaceae > CAITZA01. The sequence goes on from CALDNG010000112.1 coordinate 2,338, forward strand.
GTATGTTAAAAATCCCAAAAAATCC
>CALDNG010000113.1 GCA_937915285.1 uncultured Desulfomonile sp.
CAAACCTCAAGCCAAAGAGGTTCTTCACTGGCCCCACGGATAATTACGGCGTCAAACCCTGTACTGGCTATTCTGTCACCGGCCTTACCACCAGAATAGGATTCAGCATAAAACCCGGTCTGAGGAGATTTGGTGTAAACCCCGTGTCTGCACGATCCCCATATAGCCGTTCCTGCCACTGGACCCGAGGCCACCACTATATGGTTGTCCGGCCCAAGCGGGTCTACCCCCGCAGGGTTGTGGGTATTCAGCAAATAAGTCGCCAGTCCTTTACCTCCAAGGGTCTGGCAAAGCACGCTGTCGGGTATGATCTTTATTTCGAAACTCTTCAGGGTAGCGTTGACCGATAAGACACTGTTATAGAAACCAAACATAGACATCTCTCCACGACAATACCGGATTTTGAACCGTTTAGGAGACCAGGGCCTGCTGTTTACGGAGCCCATGGTACAGGCAAATGCTCCGACCGCCGTTACATCGGCGTTGGCGATAGCTTAACCGATATTTGCCAAATCGGGGAATTAAAGATCCGTGCATGACGTGGCCGGCCATTCTCGGCAATTACTGCCAAAAACCAGCCTGGCCCTCTGTTTGTCCATAATCCCAACTGTCTTCGAGGCCTTGATTTTGGTTTAATCCCCGGTTTTTCTAATCATATTACAGATTATTGATGGAGTTAACAATGCAACAAAGGGTTATCGGAAAGTTATAGCCCAAACAATTTGAGCCACTTAACAAGATTGCCGAACACCAAGTTTTGACTTGCAATGGCGCCAACAAGCTAGTAATTTGAAAAAACTCGAGAAGAGCCATCTAAGACCGGACCTTTTTTAAGTTTCCTGTATTTTCGGCTGATTGCAAGCCTGGAAAAATAATCCCAAATCTAGCCGGGGGACTAAGAAGCGATGAATCTGCACGAATACCAAGCCAAAGAGATCTTGGCCTCACGTGGAGCGCCTGTTCCAAGGGGCGCATTAGCCTACGATCCCCTGTCAGCCCTGGTGGCTGCAAGGAATCTTAAAACTGAGAAGGTCGTCCTTAAAGCCCAGATTCACTCGGGGGGTCGAGGTAAAGCAGGTGGAGTCAAGGTTCTTTCGATGAGCGATGACATAAGGTCTGCTGCGGCCTCGATACTGGGACAGACCCTGGTGACAAACCAGACCGGTCCTGAGGGAAAGATCGCGAACTGCCTTCTGGTAGAGGAAGCGCCGAGCATTGATTCCGAGATATATCTTGGAGTCGTCCTCGACAGGGCAAGCGGTATGGTCACCGTAATGGCTTCATCAGCGGGCGGGATGGACATAGAGACGGTAGCCAGAGAATATCCCGACAGGATCTTTACCGTGCAGGCGCATCCGCTGCGGGGTCTTGCTCCTTTTCAGGCCAGGCAAGTGGCCTACAATCTCTCTGACAAACCCGAAATTGCATCGCAGATCAGCAGAATAGTCACTATTCTTTACAACATTTTCGTTGGTTACGATTGCTCACTGGTCGAGATCAACCCACTCATAATAAGTGGCGACAGGGTACTGGCGCTTGACGCAAAAATTAACCTCGACGACCATGCGTTGTTCAGGCATCCCGAGCTTGAAAAACTTCGTGACAGGTCGCAGGAGGATATTGTTGAATTATCGGCAAGGCAGGACGGTTTGAGCTACATCAGACTGGATGGCGACATCGGCTGCATAGTGAACGGCGCCGGCCTGGCCATGGCCACATTGGATCTGATATCACTCCATGGCGGAGCGCCGGCCAACTTCCTGGACGTCGGTGGTGGGGCGAGTGAACAGGTGGTCAGCGACGCTATGAGCATACTGCTGGATGACGCACGTGTTAAGGTTGTTTTCATAAACATATTTGGCGGAATACTCAGGTGTGATGTTCTGGCCCGCGGCGTCATAAAGGCGATAAAAAGCAGGGGTTTGGAACTGCCGGTGGTCGCCCGGATAGAGGGGACTAACATAGCCGAGGGTCTTGAGCTTTTCAAGTCATCCGGGCTACCGATTGAAATCATACCCACTCTGGACGAGGCAGCCAGGCTTGTTGTACAAAAAGCCAGACATCTGTCATCCGCGGCATCATAGGGGGTTAGAACATGGCCATTCTGGTAAACAGCGATTCTAGAGTAATCTGCCAGGGCATAACAGGGCGTAACGGAACTTTTCACAGTCTGGCCTGCAGGGACTATGGCACAAAAATGGTCGGAGGAGTAACCCCTGGGAAAAAAGGCGCTTCGGTGGATGGCATACCGGTATTCAACACGGTCAAGGAGGCCGTTAAGGAAACCGGGGCAAATGTTTCGCTGATATTCATCCCGGCGGCTCACGCCAAAGACCCTATACTGGAGGCTGTTGACGCTGGAATTCAGGTCATCGTGTGCATTACAGAAGGAATCCCACCGATTGACACGGCCTCGGCCCTATTCACCGTGAAAGCCGAGGGAAGACACTTGATCGGCCCCAACACACCTGGGATCATATCGCCAACAGACGCATGCAAGGTAGGCATTATGCCTGGCTACATCCATAAGCCTGGTCGGGTGGGGGTCATATCACGGTCCGGCACACTGACCTATGAGGTAGTAGACCAGCTAACCAAAGCCGGTGTCGGTCAGAGTTCATGCATGGGATTGGGCGGAGACCCTGTCGTGGGACTCAGTTTTGTCGATGTCCTCAAAATGTTCAACGATGATCCGGAAACCGACGCTGTGGTGTTGATCGGAGAGATTGGCGGAACAGCCGAAGAACAGGCTGCTGATTACATCAAAAGCGACTTCAAAAAACCGGTAGTGGCATACGTGGCGGGCAGGCTGGCGCCCCCGGGAAAACGCATGGGGCATGCCGGAGCAATAATTTCGGGGGGGGCCGGAACCGCTCAGGGCAAAATAAAGGCCTTGTCGGACGCAGGAGTGACTGTGGTGGAAAACCTTACCATGGTTGGAGTCGCCATGAGTAAGCTTTTGGAAGTCAAATAGGGTCGTTGTGACGAAAAAACACCGAGGGAGAAGCTTATGACCGTGAACCTGGAGAAGTTTGAAGAGCTTGCGAAAAGGCTGGAAGAATCGGATCTTGCCGGTGGCGCGGACAAGATAGCAAAACACCACAAAGCCGGGAAAATGACTGCCAGGGAAAGAGTCCTCGAAATCCTGGATGATGGGTCTTTCGAAGAAATAGATAAATTCGTCAGTCATCGTTGTCATGATTTTGGCATGGAAAAGATTCACATTCCCGGTGAGGGTGTAGTCACAGGATTCGGCAGGATAAACGGCAGGGGTGTTTACATCTATGCCCAGGACTTTACGGTTTTCGGAGGCAGCCTATCGTTCACGCATGCCCAGAAAATGTGCAAGGTCATGGACCTCGCCTATAGGAACGGATTCCCTCTAATCGGCATTAATGACTCCGGTGGAGCGAGGATACAGGAAGGTGTTGAGAGTCTGGGAGGTTACGGGGAGGTCTTTTACCGTAATGTCCGGGCATCGGGAGTCATCCCACAGATATCGGTCATCATGGGGCCCTGCGCCGGTGGCGCAGTTTACTCGCCTGCTGTAACAGACTTCATTTTCATGACTGAAAAGACTTCTTACATGTTCATTACCGGTCCACAGGTCATAAAACAGGTAACCAGTGAAGAAATAGATCCAGAGAGCCTCGGTGGCGCCAAGGTTCACGGCCGGGTTTCCGGTGTTTGTCATTTTCATTACCCCTCAGAAAAGGAAACCCTCGAAGGCGTAAAGGAACTGCTTTCTTTCATACCCGACAGCAACAGGGTCAAACCACCGCTCGTTGAGACCAGTGATCCACACGACAGACTTGTACCCGAGCTTGATTCAGTCATTCCAGATAGTCCGCGTCGCCCTTATGATATGAAAAAACTCATAAGACCTGTTCTCGATGACATGAAATTCTTCGAGACACACGCACATTTCGCCAAAAACCTCATCACAGGTTTTGGAAGATTAGCCGGCAAAACAATCGGGATTGTAGCGAACCAGCCAAACTGGATGGCAGGTTGCCTGGACACTGAAGCCTCTGTGAAATGCGCCAGGTTCGTGAGGTTCTGTGACGCTTTTAACATTCCATTGTGGACCTTGCTGGACGTGCCCGGATATCTCCCGGGAACCCAGCAGGAACACGGTGGCATAATCAAACACGGCGCCAAGATACTTTACGCCTACGCGGAAGCTACCGTTCCAAAAGTTACCCTGATCACAAGAAAAGCCTATGGCGGAGCCTACGTCGTGATGTCGAGCAAACACCTAAGGGCCGACATCAACCTGGCCTATCCAACTGCGGAAATTGCAGTCATGGGGCCCGAAGGAGCCATCCAGATACTGTTCAGGAAAGAGATCGAGGAATCAGCGGATCCAGCTAAACGCAGGGCTGAACTCATAGAGGAATACATCGCCAAATTCGCCAGCCCTTACAGGGCCGCTCAACTCGGGTTTATCGACAGGGTGATTTATCCAAGAGATACGAGAGCCGTCCTCATAAAAGCTTTCGCCCAACTGGAAAACAAAAATGAGGAAAAACCCTTGAGGAGGCACGGCAATATTCCTTTGTAATCAAATCCTTGAGGCGGATCACCCCTCGACAAAGCAAATTGTTTTTGGATATACTGCCTCTGGGCCATTCAGGCCCTTATTCACAGTATCTCATAAATGCGCCCATTGAACCGATGGTAATTTCGATCTAAAAACCGACCAGGTATCATCTGGCAAAAGAGGTTTAATCATGGAGAGAAAAATTAGGGTTGTAGTAGCCAAACCCGGACTGGACGGCCACGACCGAGGCGCCAAGGTCGTCGCCAGAGCCCTGCGTGACGCTGGAATGGAGGTCATATACACCGGTCTCAGACAGACACCAGAGGCTATTCTTCAAACCTGCATTCAGGAAGACGCTGATGTGCTCTGCCTAAGCTCACTTTCAGGTGCGCATGATTATCTTTTCCCAAAAGTCGGACAACTCTTCAGAGAGAAGGGTGTGGATGATGTGCTAATCCTTGGGGGCGGAATCATTCCGGAAGAAGACGTTCCAAACCTCAAGGCCAACGGAATTGAGGAAGTTTTTGGACCTGGCGCCAGAACGGAAGATATCGTGGAGTACATCAAAACCCATTTGAAGAAGTAGCAAGACGCGATTTTTACTCTCCTGGCTTCAATATAAAAGCCCCCTCCGGGGGGCTTTTTTTGTTTAGGCACATTGTTACAATATAAACAGCATGTTATATGTGTTTTAATTATTCATAACATTAGATATTTAGTTTTTATACCTAATTTTTAACTTGATTTTTTTATGACAACTAATTAATAGAGAGCATCACATGATTAACACATTATTACAAGTAATATTATTAAGGAGATAAGGCATGACAATAAAGCAGATTAGGATCATGGCAAAGGATGTCGGTGTCAAGAACATCACCAGGTATCCCAAGGAGAAGCTCATCAGGACTATTCAGCAGACCGAGGGGAACAGTCCGTGTTTCAGGGCCATCCTGGGATGTGGCGAGATTGGGTGCGCCTGGCGATCTGATTGCCAGAGCTAGGCGTGTGGTGGTGTTATAGACTCCTCGTTCCCTGTTTTTCATTTTCTCCGGGGTTGCGTCAACAATGTGTTTGAACGCAACCTCCCTTACAATCCTGCCTGATTTTCACCCTAATACAGAATACTTTTTCGTGTTAGTCCGGCTCTTTGCATTGAGATTGGACTGCTGATTCGGATAATATCTTTTTGCAGCCTGACAGATGAACCATAACCAATGGGGATTATGTGAGCAGACCCCACAACCTGTTCAAGAGGTGTGGGAGTAATTTTTTCACAGTAGGAGCAGACATGCCTAAAACGACCATTCAGACATTGAGAGACAAGAAAAGTCGTGGAGAGAAGATGACATTCGTCACCGGGTACGACTATCCATTTGCCATACTGGAACAGAAAGCCGGCGTGGACGTCATCCTGGTAGGGGATTCGATGGGGATGGTAGTGCTTGGATACGACTCCACACTACCTGTTACCATGGACCTGATGATCCCGCACGTCAAAGCGGTTCGGCTTGGGGCTCCGGACGCCTATCTGGTAGCCGACATGCCTTACATGAGCTATCAGGTATCAATACCGGAAGCCATTCGAAACGGCGGCAGATTCATGGCGGAATGCGGTTGTGACGCGGTGAAGCTTGAAGGAGGCCGGGAACAGGCTGCCACAATCAGGGCCATGACAGACGCCACAATTCCGGTTATGGCGCACATCGGGCTGACTCCGCAGGCAGTGGCTCAACTCGGTGGATTCAAGGCTCAGGGACGCGATCTGGTGACTGCCAAAAAAATCATCGAGGACGCCAGGATACTCGAGGAGGCAGGAGCATGTTCCGTTCTCATGGAGGGAATACCGTCGGAGATTGCTGAAATAATCACGAGGAGGTCCGGAGTTCCGACATTCGGTATAGGCGCAGGGCCTCATTGTGACGGACAGGTGTTGGTAATTCATGACATGATAGGCATGTTTGACCGCTACACGCCCAAATTCGTCAAGAAATACGCCGAAATTGGAAAACTAATAATTGAAGCCCTCGAGGAATATAAAAAAGACGTTTCGTCCGGGGTCTTTCCTTCTAGCGAGCATTGTTACGCAATGCCTGAGGAAGTCTCCAGCGAACTCAGGAAACTTTACTCGTGAATGCTCCAGGATTTATGGCATCGTTGAATACTCATAAAATAGAAGCGCACCTATGAACGTGGGCGCTATCTGTAAACCGAAAGGCTTAGAAATGAGAATAGGTATAATAGGGTCAGGCGCTCTCGGATCAGTTTTAGGCGGTTTGCTCATTGAGGCTGGTTACGACGTTGTAATGGTTGAAAGGGATGAAGAGGAAGTAGAACTTGTCAGGCAGAATGGCTTCTGGCTAGAAGGCGCTTCAGGCGACAGATATGTTAAACCCGCCATAATTGGGCCTGGCGGTGAAATGCCGATGGTCGACTGCGCTATAGTGGTTGTAAAATCTTATGACACGCAGGAGGCAGTCAGAACACTTGGTAAATTTCTGGCGCCGGACGGAGTCGCGCTAACCCTACAGAATGGAACAGGAAATTACGACATTCTCGAAAAAGAGTTTCCAGGAAGGGTTTTACTAGGGACAACAACAATGGGCGCCATGACTTTGGCTCCGGGTAAGTTCAGGCACACCGGACTTGGGACTACTACATTCGGTGAGCCGGACGGATTAATTCGCGACAGAACCGTTGAAGTAGAAAAGGTTCTTCGGGGTATGAACGGTGGACCGGTCAGTGTCGTTGACAACGCGCTTGGATGTGTATGGTCCAAATTAATCGTTAACGCCGCCATCAATGCTCCCGCAACCCTTTTGCGACTGCGAAACGGTGATCTGCCGAAAACGACGCATGGCCTGGAACTGATACGCGACATAGTCGAAGAGTGTCTGGCTGTCGTAAAGGCCAAAAACATAAGCTTGATATTTGAAGATCCGGTGAGACATGTGATTGACGTATGTCAGGGAACAGCTATGAACATAAACTCCATGTTTCAGGACATCAGGGCAAAACGTAGGACAGAAATAGATTTCATCAATGGAGCTGTTGAGCGTGAGGCCCAAGCGCTGGGCTTGAAAGCCCCGGTAAACGCAGTCCTGACGAGGATGGTAAAGATGCTGGAAAATTCAGAAAACCTGATCGTCCCGGACTGATTTTCACTGGATGATGTTCTGTTTGTCTGTATGGCTTCTGAGGGTATCGTTTATCCTTTTCCAAGACTTCAGGTTAGTAGTAATCCCGGGCCCTAACATAAAAACGCCCCGCTTTTCAGCCGGGGCGTTTCTAGTTGTTGAATAGAGTTTACTAAAACAGTGAACTGATGAATGCGAAGGGCATTCCTATAATTTCAGCCGCAGTAGATAGCAGGTCGTCACCCGAGTTTTCCTGATAGCTATCTGAAGCGTAATGCTGCATGTTTGGGGCAACAGGAGCCGGGGCAGCCGCCGGAGCCAGTTTAATTGTGATTCCATCCCTCACTATCCTGTCAGCGGGTACGTGGTTGGACAGAGCCGGACGAGGAGCGGAATTGGCGTAAGGCATACCATTCGGCCTCAACTCCTGACGCGCCGGTGGATTCATCGGCCTGGAAATTACGATTGGGGTAGCCGGAGCGCCAACAGTGGCAGGATTGTATGCCCCAGCCGGGAACCTCCAGGGATAGATCGGAAGAGCGTCGTGTAGGGAAAGAGTGTAGATCTCGGTGGT
>CALDNG010000114.1 GCA_937915285.1 uncultured Desulfomonile sp.
TATCCACTCGTGACTGGAGTTCAGACGTGTGCTCTTCCGATCTATGGCTAAGGTAAGTCACATTGAACAGTTTATTCATTGCGGTACGAAGCGGGATGAAAATTTGATCGTCTTCGTCCTCACCACCAAAGTCCCCCTTTGATGCGGTTACCCCGATGACTTTGAACAACACCTTTCCAATGCGTATTCCTTCACCTATGGGATGCTTATCCGGAAAAAGATTCCTGACCACGGTCGGGCCTATCACCGCGACGGTCGACATCAGTCTGACGTCATCATCGTCGAAAAAGGACCCTTGGTCCATGTAGACATTCTTGATTTGCATGAAGGAGGGCACAGAGCCCACGACTCTGGTGGAATATGAAATATTTTCATGTTTCACTAGAACTTTTCTGGAAAACGCAGGCGCAGCCCTTACCACGTCCGGGCACTCCTCCTGGATGGTTCTAACGTCACCCTGAGTTAGAGTAGTCATAAGGCCAATCTGCCCAATCTGCCCCTTAACACTTCTGGAGATTCCAGCGCTCACCATCACCAGATTGGTCCCCATCCCCTGGATTTTTCGCCTAACTTCGTCCTCAGCGCCCTTGCCAATGCCGACCATCACAGTCACGGAGGCGACACCGATCATGATGGCTAGCAGGGCTAAGGCGACGCGCAGCTTGTGAGCAGTCAGTGACTTGAGAGCTATACTTATGCCTCTGAATGACCTCATCACTTATAAAATGTCACCCCACGGTGTGCGAAAATATTCTCTTGCCGGGTCAATCTGATCCAGTTCATTTAAGGGCTTCAATCGGGTCCAGGTTTGAAGCCTTTCTGGCAGGCTGGATTCCGGCCAGCAATCCCACAATTATTGCGCAGGTAATAGCAATGATTATCGGCATCAGGATAGCGCCAGATTGCATCTTGGAGAACGTGGACAAAAGGTTTAGTGTGATGACGCCCAGCACGGCCCCTATAAGACCGCCCAAGGCGGAAACGGTAACCGACTCGATAAGGAATTGGGCCAATACGTCTTTTTTAGTGGCTCCAACCGCTCTTCGAATACCTATTTCAGATTTCCTCTCATTAACAGATATGAACATTATGTTGGCTATCACCACTGCTCCAACCACTAGTGAAACCAGTGAAACAAGTATGAGAAAAATGCTGAATGTTGAAGCGACCTTTGAAGCCAGGGCCATAACCAGGGTGGGTGTCACAATGGTGAAGTCATCCTCTACACCAGGAGCCAAATTATGCCTTTCCCGAAGCAACATTTTCACATCATTTACAGTATCCCCCATCCGGGAGGTGTCATTGACCACAATCTTGATGTTTGTGATGTAATCCTGATTGAAGACACGTTTCATTCCGGTAGTCAGGGGGATGATTAGGCGTGAATCTAAATCCAGGCCCGTCGGTGATGAACCTTTTTTTTCAAGGACACCAATGATCTCAAAAGGATTGTTGGCAACATTTATCTGTTTACCAACCGGGTCTTCCCCCTCAAACAGGTCATTTACCAGGGTCTGTCCGATGACAGCCACCCTGCTGAGACGCGCAACCTCGGATTCGTTTAAAAAGCGACCGTTCTCTGCCTGGGTGTTCCATATTTCGGACCAGTTTGGGTTGGTCGCCACTATTACTGCATAGGAGTTCTTGTTCTGATACTTTATGGGTATGTCACGGCGATTGATCTGAGGAGTGACATCTTTCACGTTCGAGATTTCAGACAGGACGGCATTGGCGTCCTCTACTTTTAGGGTAGTCGGGGTAGGTTGGGGGACTCCTGGTTTTCGGCCTGCGCCGGCCATGACCATTATCTGATCCAGCCCAAACCTCTCAACACGCGACATCACCTGACTACGCGCCCCCATGACAGACGAGGTTATTATCGTCAGGGTAGCCACTCCTATTATGACCCCCAGCATCATTAGAAACGATCTAACCTTATTGTCTTTCATTGCCTGCAGCGCCTGGGAGGCCATCCTGATAATTCTCATTTAGCGTTCTCCTCTGAAAGAGACCTGGTGGGTCTATCCGAAGATATGCGGCCATCTTTCATTTCGATCATTCGGTCTGCCTGGGACCCAACATCAGGATCGTGAGTGACCACTACAAGTGTTCTACCCTGAGCATGGAGAGTTCTAAAAATATCCATTACTTCGGCGCTTGAACTTGAATCCAGGTTTCCTGTCGGCTCGTCCGCAAAAATTATTCTCGGATTGTTGATAAGCGCTCTGGCAATAGCGACGCGTTGCTGTTGTCCCCCGGAAAGTTCTCTGGGCAGATGGTTGATACGATCCCCGAGCCCTACCGAATTAAGTACTTCAACAGCCTTTTCTTTCATGTCCGAGTCATCATCGCTGTAAATCAGGGGAAGTATGACGTTTTCCCAGGCTGTCATACGCGGCAGAAGGTGAAATGACTGGAAAACATATCCCAACTTGCTGTTACGAACCTGGGAAAGTTCGTCATCCTCCATATTCTGCACGGGGGATCCGTCCAGCGTATAAGATCCGGAAGACGGCTTGTCCAGACAGCCCAATATGTTTAGAAAAGTGCTCTTGCCCATTCCGGACGGGGCCATTATGGAGACGAACTCTCCCTTTTCTATCGTTAGGTTAATGTCCTTCAGAACTTCAACCTCTACCCCGTCCTTGTTAAAAACTTTGGACAGATTTTGGACATTGATCATGCTAAAACTCCATTGAGAATCTTACAATAAGGCTATTTCTTGGGGATATCCCCTACCACCACAACATTGCCTTCTCTGAGGCCGTCAAGAATTTCCGTGTAGGAACCGTCTTTCCATCCAGTATTCACGTACCTTCTCTCCATGGCGCCATTTTCCATCAGGAAAACGAACTTGCGAGAACCTTCCCGCTGTATCGCCCTGTTTGGAACAGTAAGCGCCCCTTTCCTCTGATCCAGGAAAATGATCACATTCGCTGTCATGTCGGGCCGAAGCTTCCCCTCAGAGTTATCAACGCTGACGGTTGTTATGTAATAGACGACATTGTCCTGTATGGTGGCTGAGGGATAGATGGAAGTTACAGTTCCCTTGAAATCCTCACCCGGGTGTGAAGCGACCGTAAAAATAGATTCCTGTCCGACCTTGACCTTGCCTATGTCATTTTCATCGACATAGGCCTGAACCTCGAGGCGATCCAGATCGATGATCTTTATGAACGTAGGGGCATTCAGGCCAGTGGTGACGGTTTCTCCCTGAATGGTATTGACGGAGGCTACCACACCCTTTATGGGCGCTGTAATGGTGGCGTATGAGAGCATTGCCCTGGCATACAAAAGTTCGGCCTTGGCCTTGTCATGACGCGCAACAGCCATTTCGTAATTGGAAGTCGTTTTGTCAAATGTTTGCTGAGAAACAACGCCCTTTTCGATGAGCGGCTTTTCCCGTTCTATATCTTTGACAACCCGTTCCATTTCCGCCCGGGCCTCTGCGAGGATCGCTTCCTGGAGCTTTACTTTAGCCGCCAGGTCATCCTGCTCAAGCCTCGCTATTACCTCACCTTCCTTGACCTGCTGACCAACATTGATTGGCAATTCTATGACCTTGCCAGGGGTCCTCGCCCCCACTTTGACTTCAGAGCCAACCATAGGCTTCACTATTCCTGTGGCTTGAACTGTAGCGCCGAGGTCCCGTCGCACAACTTTGGATGTATTCAGCTTGGCTTTGGATCTGCTCGACCCTGAAGACTGATAAACAAAATAACCGACAAGTCCGATGAGAAGTGCCATCGCACCAGAAAAAATGATAATATTGCGTTTGTTCAGGTTCTTGGGAATCCTGAGCTTCGCAAAAAATCCGGGTTTTTTTTGAACGGGTCCGCTTGATGACACGTTAGCCTCGTCTATCTATAGAATCTGGCATTGTGATGACTCGTGAAAAGATTAACTCTTATGAGTAAACCAATGATCATGTTGCACGCCAAAAAATTGGCTTCCATCTCTATGACATTCCGGACGGCAGGAATATCAGAGGACAGTTGTTTAAGGCCATGAATATCTTCTGGCCAGTTGCTGCGCAAACCGCAAGTTGTTTGCGGGGCTTTTTGGATTCATCTTCCAGTCCCGACATTTGTTTATACCTTTGCCGAACAAACATCACGCGTGCATGCTGAAACTTTTTTAAAAACTTGCGTATTTTATGGTTGGTTGACGATTACTACCCGACGGAAGGCTCTGTAAACACATATCTGATCAAAAGGAAAAAACTTTGTTTCCATTATGTTTACTTGCCAGTCTTCATGTGGTATTACTATTTGATTAAGCTACAAGATAGCTCAATGACTGTCAGGAGGAAAAAGAGAGTTGGCATTTCCCGCTGAAAAGAAAAAAACAATCATCGAGAGGTTCAAAATTCACGAGAAGGACACTGGCTCGCCTGAAGTCCAAATAGCCTTGTTAAGCGAGAGGATCGGTTATCTTACGGAACATTTCAAAGTTCATAAAAAGGACCACCATTCTCGCAGGGGCTTGCTCAAACTTGTTGGTCAGCGCCGTAGGCTTCTTGATTATCTGAAAACAAAGAACGTAGACCGTTACAAGACCATTATTGGTGAGTTGGGCATAAGGAAATAAATTGCCTGTCCATCAATAGGGGGGCAGTTGTTGATTTGTAGTATATCGGGGAAAGAGGAATAATTAAAAAATGGCGTATAGATCTAGCTGTGATGTCTCCAGCAAACAGATCACGTTTGAGACCGGGCGCGTTGCCAAGCAGGCCTCGGGTTCGGTTCTTGTCCAGTCTGGAGAAACAGTAGTATTAGTTACAGCGGTTGCTGAAAAGAAAGGTAGAGAAGGAATTGATTTTTTTCCTCTTACCGTAGACTACCTTGAAATGACCTATGCTGCGGGAAAGATTCCTGGGGGATTTTTCAAGAGGGAAGGTCGTCCGACCGAGAAGGAGATATTAACCGCGAGGTTTATTGATCGGCCTATCAGGCCACTTTTCCCGGACGGATTCACTGCCGAAACCCAAATCATTGCCACGGTCCTGTCTTCCGATGGTGAAAACGAACCCGACATGATGGCTATCAATGGAGCTTCCGCGGCTCTGCACATATCTGACATTCCCTTTGGAGGTCCCATTGGCGCTGTCAGGATTGGTAGAGTAGATGGGAACCTCATCATAAACCCCTCCTCAATGGAAGACACATATTCTGATCTCAACCTGATAGTAGTAGGTTCGAGAGAAGGTATTGTCATGGTGGAGGGAGGTTTTGACAGGGTTTCTGAAGAAGCAATCCTCGACGCCATTTACATAGGCTATGAAGAAATACTTAAAATAGTTGCAGCTCAGGATGATTTGCGCGCTCAGTGTGGAAAGCCCAAAAGAGAGACTTTTCCTCCGGTTGAGGATGCTGAACTTATAAGCAAAATCAGGCAGGAATGGGGCCCAAGGATCAGGGAAAAGCTTAATATCGGCGCAAAGCTTGAGCGTCGTTCAGAATTGAGTGAATTGTATGAGTCAGTAGTGGACTCCCTGGGTGATGAAGGTAAAGAGCGCAAGGGGGAAGTTTACGGCTACCTGGAAACTCTCGAGGGAGAGGCTGTCAGGGGAATGATCCTGGATGAAGGTATTCGCATCGGTGGGCGAGCGTTTGATCAGATCCGTGATATTTCATGCGAAATTGGCGTTCTTCCGCGGACGCACGGTAGCGCCCTTTTCACTAGGGGTGAGACCCAGGCCCTGGTCATTGTCACCTTGGGCACATCCTCGGATGAGCAGAAGATAGAGGCTCTGGAAGGCGCTAGCTTCAAGTCGTTCATGCTGCATTACAAATTCCCTCCGTTCTCGGTTGGAGAGGTAAAATTCCTGCGCGGCCCATCCAGAAGAGAAGTCGGCCATGGCGCCTTGGCAGAGCGCGCAGTGGCTTACCTGCTGCCGGATGATGAAGACTTTCCCTACACCATAAGGGTGGTATCAGAGATACTTGAATCCAACGGGTCATCCTCGATGGCGACTGTCTGTGGCTCATCACTTTCTCTTATGGACGCCGGTGTGCCGATCAAGGAACCGGTTTCGGGTATAGCCATGGGGCTTTTCAAAGGTTCCGACAAGACGGTCGTGGTATCTGACATAATCGGTGACGAAGATCATCATGGTGACATGGATTTCAAGGTTACTGGAACCCGTGATGGAATAACGGCACTACAGATGGACATAAAGATTCAGGGCATAACCAAGGACATCCTTACCAACGCCCTTTACCAGGCACGCGATGGAAGGCGGCACATCCTGGACAGGATGCTTGAAACCATATCCAAGCCTCGGGAAGAAATATCACCATACGCCCCGCGCATTTATGTCATGTATGTCAATCCGGAGAAAATCAGGGACATCATCGGACCGGGAGGCAAAATCATCAGGGGTATTCAGGAAGAGACCGGCACCAAGATCGAGGTGGACGATACAGGAAAAGTTGTCATCGCCTCGGTTGACGCAAGCGGGGCTGAAGAGGCCAAGAACGCCATCAAGAGTATCACCCAAGAAGCTGAAGTCGGGAAGGTTTACATGGGCACTGTCCGTAAAATAACCGATTTCGGGGCCTTTGTGGAGATATTCCCGGGAACTGACGGGCTGGTCCACATTTCTCAACTTGCAAATGAGCGTGTTCGCAAGGTTTCTGATGTAGTGAGAGAGGGCGATTCATTCCCTGTAAAGGTAATTGGAATAGACGCCCAAGGCAAGATTAAGCTTTCCAAGAAGGACGCTGAAGGACAGCAAGCTGATTAAGTCTTATTCGTCTCAAGAACATACTGCTAACGAGTGATTTTTCGTCGCATGAAATCATGTGAAACATGGTTTTCGTGCGATGAACCCTCAAAAAGATAAGGAATCCCGTCCAACTAAATGACCCAACCTCCTGCTCTGCACTCTTGTACAAACGGTTCTAGCGACCTATCCCTCTATAAGAAGACAATACTTGACAATGGGGTTAGGATAGTTACGGAAAACATCCCTTACATGAGGTCTGTTTCCATTGGTATATGGGTGAGATGCGGTTCGAGGCTTGAAAATCAGAAGCTGAACGGTATTTCTCACTTTATTGAACACATGCTTTTCAAGGGAACCAATCGCCGATCTGCGTTACAGATTGCCAAAGAGATTGACGCTGTGGGAGGGGCCCTAAATGCCTTTACCAGTAAGGAACTCACATCTTTCTACTGCAGGGTGATGTCTGAGCATCTCGAGTTAGCCACGGACCTGTTGAATGATATTTATCTGGAATCAATATTCCCTGAAGATGAAATAGAGCGAGAGAAGGATGTGATCTGTCAGGAAATCAGGCAACAGGACGATACCCCTGAAGAATTGATTCATGAAATGCTCAGTATGAATTTCTGGAAGGACGATCCACTCGGGCAGCCTATTCTAGGATTTGTTCCGAGCATAATGTGCATAGACCGTGATTCGTTAACCTCTTTCAAAGGCAACAATTACAGGCCTGATCAGACGTTTATTTGCGCTGCGGGCCAAGTTGATCATGAAGAGTTCGTTAAACTGGTTTCTCCTACGTTTGGTCGCTTGGACGCATGTGCGCCGAGGGGTGTTTTGGTCAGACCGGTCACAATCCCGGGCCAGATTGTCGAAATCAAGGATCTTGAGCAGGTTCATTTATGCCTGGCCTCCGAAGGCCCGAGTCAGGTAGATGGCAGACGGCATGCAGGTTATATTTTGAACACCATTCTTGGTGGTGGGATGAGTTCACGTCTCTTCCAGGAAGTTCGTGAAAAACGTGGCTTGGCTTACAATGTTTACTCTTTCCTGTCTTCCTATTCAGACACTGGGATGTTCGGAGTTTATTCGGCCTGCGAGCCAGATCGTTTTGAAGAACTCATGGAGGTCATAGCTGAATACACAATCAGCCTGGGTTCAACAATTACGGCTGAGGAAGTCAGACTGGCAAAGAATCAGTTAAAGGGCAGCATCATTCTGGCCATGGAATCATCGGAAGCTCGAATGAACAGACTGGCCAAGAGTGAAATTTATTTTGGGGAACACGTCTCGATAGAAAAAATCATATCGGATATAGATAAGGTTTCGGCTTCCGAACTCTCCGATTACGCCTCAGAGATGCTGAGTCCCGGCAAATTTACTGTGGCCGTCCTGGGACCTACTACCTCCAACATCGATGCGAACAACTATTTCAACTTCCGTCATCAATCCTGACAACTATTTCTCCTGACTTTGACACTTTTTTTGTAAAAACACTGATATATTAGCATGTTGACTTT
>CALDNG010000115.1 GCA_937915285.1 uncultured Desulfomonile sp.
CACATGCCCATGACTGAATTTGCCCGTATGAAAAGAAGTGATCATTCCATGAGACCTCCGACCCCTTCACTCTCGATCACATTTAAATCCCCTAATGCGTGCAACTTGTGTCATGTGGACAAGTCCCCATCGTGGGCTGATGAATGGGTCAGAAAATGGAGAATACGCGACTATCAGAAAGCTCCGATGGCTCAAGCCAAGATGGTCGATGCTGCCAGGAAAGGGGATTGGACAAGATTTAGCGACATGCTTGACTACGTCTCTGGAAAAGATCGTGACGAAATTGTAGCCACCTCCCTCCTTCGGCTAATGCGGTCATCCGGGGATAACAGGTTGGGCCCAACGCTTTTGACGCTTGTCAAGGACCCATCGCCACTCATTCGTTCAGCCGCTGTCACCGCGCTTCCAGACTTCCCTACAAGGGAATCTGTCACGGCGATTGTAGAAGCCGCAGGTGATGAAAGCCGGTTGGTTCGTGTCAGCGCAGCGGCCGTTCTGGTGGGGCTCCCCAACGTTCCGTTGACTAATGCTGACAGAAAAAAAATTGATGCGGCAAATAATGAATATCTCGCTTCTATCATGTCCAGACCGGACCGGTGGGATTCATATTACAATCTCGGAAATTATTACCTCGAACGCGGACAGCTCGGCGATGCCATTTCCGCCTACGACAAAGCACTTAAGTTTGAACCCAAAGCGGTTCTCGCGATAGTCAATGGAGCAATGGCGTATGCCCGGATGGGAAAGAGCCATGATGCAGGAGAAATGCTTCAAAAAGCCCTGGAGATTTCCCCTGGGAATCCGGCAGCAAATTTCAACATGGCGCTTCTAAAGGCCGAGCAGAACGATCTGGTCCTGGCAGAAAAACACCTGAGAGCAGCTTTGAAATCAGACCCTCGGATGGCGCAGGCGGCATACAATCTTTGCATTATCCTGGCAAAAGACCGACTGGACGAAGCCTTGACCTTTTGCCGCCAGGCGGTCCAATACAGCCCAACTGGACAAAGATACTCTCTGGCCCTAGCGTTTTACCAGCAGCAAAAAGGAGACGTCGCCTCAGCGGTTAACACATTGGAAGTGCTGTTATCAAAATGTCGGACCTGCGCTGACGCTCACATCCTTCTAGGTGGAATATACGCCAGAAATAACAGAAACGCAGATGCGGTAAAAACCTATCAGAAGGGATTACAGTTGGAGGGATTGTCGACTCAAAGCAAGCGCCTCCTTGAGAGGGGTCTTGATGCCGTTCAGTCATCGCAGTCAGAAGTGGCGACAAAATAACGTGAAGGAATCATGAGACCTTCTAGCAAAACAGGTTCTAGCCCTCCCCGCCTTGGCAAACTGGGCCAGATCCAGGGAGGAAACAATGCATACCGGCTTAAAATTATGGCGTTTGGACGCTCTTTGTTTGGGCGCAATTCTGTTTGTTGTCAGTTTTACTTCATGGGCTGAAGCGGACCCGCTCCCTTCGTGGAAAGATGGCCCTGCCAAAAATGCCATTATCTCGTTTGTGAAGGAAACCACCGACAAAAACAGTCCAAATTTCATTGCCCCTGAAAATCGAATCGCTGCCTTTGACCAGGATGGAACGCTTTGGGTGGAACATCCCATCTACACCCAGGTAGTATACAGCTTAGATCGTATTCGGGCTCTGGTAGGGTCAAAACCCCAACTGGCAGATGTCGAACCGTACAAGACAATTGCCTCCGGCAACATAAAGGACATTATGAGACACGACATCCAAGACATGGAAAAGACCCTGATGGCAGTGCTCACTGGAATGTCAGTCGAGGACTTTTCAGATGAAGTAAGACATTGGATTCAAAAGGCCAAACATCCTCGCTGGGATCGTCTCTATACCGAACTGGTCTACCAGCCGATGATAGAGGTCATACAGTTTTTACGCTCAAGCGATTACAAGATCTTTGTTGTTACAGGAGGTGGGCAGGATTTTGTGCGTGAATATTCGGAAAAGGTTTACGGGATTCCGCCGGAAAATGTCATAGGAACGGCTGTAGCAACCCAATACGGCTATGACAAGACAGGAAAACCAATCCTTACCAGGGAACCCAAGCTGTTGTTATATGATGACAAAGCCGGAAAACCAGAGGGCATTCACTTCATGACCGGGCGTCGTCCTCAGGCTGCTTTCGGTAACTCAACTGGCGACCGACAAATGCTCGAATACACTAGAGCCGGAGATGGTGAGAGATTATGCATGCTCGTTTTGCACGATGACGCTGATCGTGAATACACATACGGTCCAGCCCTGGGGTTGCCGGACACAAAAATAGGAACTTTTACTCAGGAGCTTTACGATCAAGCCATCAAGAGGGGTTGGTTGATCATCAGCATAAAAAATGACTGGAAACGTGTTTTCCCCTTCGAAAAATAGAGCCGGTTTGACATAGCACTCTAACCGCTTTAAATAACCGATCTATTTTTTCAATTACGTTTGCTTGTTTTGCTTAATCATTTTTTATCGTGGAGGTCATCATGGATACTTTTAAATACAGGTTGTTAATGGCCCCGGTTTTGACGTTGTCTATCATCTTTATTTTCCTCCTTTCCGATCCGTCATGCGCTGATCAAAAAACACAGGGTAAAAAGCCTAATATTGTGGTCATCATGACTGATGATGTTGGATGGGGAGACCTCGGGGTTTATGGTGGGGGAACCAATCGAGGCGCACCAACCCCCCAACTCGACAGACTCGCCAGAGAAGGAATGCACTTCACAAATTTTTATGGACAGGCCAGTTGTACAGCCGGCAGGGCTGCCTTTTTGCTGGGCAGGTATCCAATCAGGTCCGGCTTGAGTGAAGTGCTCACCATAGGTAGCCCTGGTGGGATTTGCAAGGATGATATCACCTTGGCCGATTATCTTGGACAAGTCGGTTACCGATCAGTCCAGATAGGGAAATGGCACCTTGGAGACAGACCGGAATACTATCCCACTGTGGTCGGATTTGACGAGATGTATCACATGCTTCCATACTATGCCAATGCCTACACATGGACTGATCCAAGTTATTATCCCGATTTTCCTCTTAAAGATCCAACATTCATGAAATGGTTCAAGGAAATCTACAACGATGGAGAATGGGAGGGATTCAAAGGTCAACCCGCCAGAAAAACCAGGGCTTTCTCTACCGAAGATCTTAAGGGAATCGATAACAGAATGGCGGAGACAGCGTCGAAATGGATTAAAGACCACGCCAAAGACGAAAAACCATTCTTCATGTATTTATGTTTCATGAAACTCCATAACCCCACCTTACCTTCCAGTGAATGGAAAGGAAAAGCTCCCGGAGGTCACCCCTACCTTGATTCGCTCATGGAACTGGATAATAACACGGGGAAAGTAGTGGAGGCAGTTCGTGAGGCTGGGATTGCAGACAACACGATCGTGATTTGGTTTCCTGATAATGGAGCCTGGGTTGATGTTTGGCCGGACGCTGGCTATACACCGTTCAGAGGAGCCAAAGGAACAAATTTTGAAGCGGGTTTCAGAATTCCAGCAATAATATGGTGGCCTAACCATGTTCCAGCTGGAGTTCGTAACGATGACATATTCTCAAATATGGATGTTTTCCCGACTGTGGCAAAACTCGCAGGCCTACCTGACCCTCCACGACAATGGAAAGACAAAGCCGGAAAACTGATGATTTTCGACGGAGTGGATCAATCAGACGCCTGGCTAGGAAAGGGCCGCTCGAATAGAAATAACTTCATATACTTCGAAGATCAGAATTACGGAGGATTCCGCCTGAATCAATACAAGGTACTGTATACACAAAGAGACACATGGCTCGGAACCAAACAGGATCTTATCATCCCTGCGCTTTACAACCTCCAGTGGGATCCACAGGAACAGCATGACATTTTCTTCTCCCCAAGCTCCGGAGATCGGATGTGGCAAGTCATTCACATGAATGACGCCGTTATGACACCATTCCTGAAAGAAATTACCCAAGTCCCAAACAGGGCCCCAGCAGGAATTGGCGGATATATAACTAAGAGCTCTACCGAGTTGTTGATGAAATCTACTTTGTTGGAAGAGGCTTTAAGAAAAATGGTTATGGATGCTAAACACAACAATCAAAAATAATATTACAATACAGGAACACTTCAATGTTACCATAATAATAAACTATAAAACGAAAACATGTCTGTATCCGATTGCCGAAAGAAAGACGCAATTGGTTTTGTAGATATTTTTTGAAACAAGCCCTACCTAGTTTAGAGCCGTTTATAACGACTTTGCCGTTGTCCGAGTTCTCCAGGCCTGCTACATTTCCATAGACAGCTCACCAGGCCTGTCTATGTTTAATTGAGCGGCTTGTCACAAAATGACTTCTCACAGGGAGGAGTAAGATGGAGAGAAGAGTTGGGATGCTGTGCAGGATTGTAGCTCCAGTCATGGTAGTAATGGTTTTGGCTACTTCGCAAATTATGGCGCAAGAAAAAAGAACCGAACCCTCTACTCTTCAGGAGAAAAAGCCCAATATTGTAGTGATTTGGGGTGATGATATCGGGCAAAGTAACCTCAGCGTATACACCAAGGGGCTGATGGGTTACCGGACGCCAAACATAGACCGCCTCGCTAAT
>CALDNG010000116.1 GCA_937915285.1 uncultured Desulfomonile sp.
GCCGGCCTGTCACGCCGGAGGTCGCGAGTTCGAGTCTCGTCGCTCCCGCCACCATTTCCTTGTAAAAACGGTTGGATACAATTCAGGGGTTGTTCGGTAAAATTGGGCATTCTGCAATTTGAGCCCGCTTTCAAAATTTCCATTTTTTTACCCGTTCTTGACCCCACAATTTCTTAGAAAAATTTCACTATGAAATAGTGTTAACGGTGAAAAATGTTCGTCAGAAGCACAGATTTTTCGGGGCGTTTTTATCGTGGCAAACCGATATGAATTCTGACTTCCACTGGACATCAAGTCTGCCCACCGCTGGTAACTCAAAGGGCGAGTCATCAAAAGGCCTTTTAGCAAATCTGAACTGGCCGAACAGGCAATATCTTTCTTTTGTTTTGTTTTCAAGAAATCGTAGGTGTCCCCTGATAGACCTGCAATCTTCTTTTCAGAAACGTGGATACTCCGAGATGTCACGCCTCGAGGTTTTGTATAATTTCCACATGAGTTCATCGTAAAAGCCTATCTGGCTTCCCTACTGAGGACCGACCAAAGATCTCAAAGTATCGTAACTCCATGCCAAGGCGCCCATTCTCGAGAACCACGAAAAGAGAAATTCCAGAAAATGCGGGTATCAATTCTAGGCATTTGGAGAATGCCAAGGCCATGCAGTCTACGATCTCAGAATCCATTGTCACACAAGCGCATCCATATAGTTGCGAACACCATGAAGACTAACGGATAGTACAACGTCCACGAGTCCAATCATGGAGCGGATACCGAATGAATTGGCGAAAGGATCCTCCCATGAATAAATACAATAGCAACGATGTCACAAAAAATGAAAATCGCATTAATGGCGATGTTAAAAAATCGCGCAAAACCTCTGGAAAGGCTTCCATCGCCGGCGAAGCTGATAAAGCGTCTCAAACATCAGGCTCAGCCCCTGCCGAGGCGAAGCAGTTACCTGATTTCAAGTTTTCCATGGCTAATCAGCCACTACGAAAAATGCCTGGAGGAACAGCAAGAGAGGCCACTGCGAGGGAATTTCCCGTGTCACAGAACATAGCGGCGGTTCTAATGACATTGAGGCCTGGGGGCCTGCGTGAACTACATTGGCATGCCAATGCTGCTGAGTGGGCATACATAATTGAAGGGAGTGTTCGGGTTACCATCCTTGATCCACAAGGACGGTTAGAAATTGCAGATTTCGTTAAAGGAGACATCTGGTATTTTCCTCGGGGCCATGTCCATTCAATTCAGGGCCTAGGACCGGGAAAGACTGAGGCCAAGTTCCTGTTGGTCTTTGACAATGGTTATTTTTCGGAGTTTGCCACCTTTAGCATTTCAGATTGGCTTGCTCAGACTCCGAAAGAAATTGTTGCAAAAAATTTGAATGTTTCTCCCGACGAACTTACTACTCTTCCAAAAAGTGAAGTGTACATTGCAGAAGGTCCTGTGCCTCCAAAGACCGGAGTTGTACCTATCTCGGGTCCAGGAACGTTTCTTTGTCCACCGCTGAGCCACAAGTATCAACTGCGATCGCAAAAGCCTTTCGTTAAGTCCTCCAGCGGCGAGGTCAGGCTTGCATCTGCAGGGGAGTTTCCAATATCTACAACTATGACCGGAGCCCTCATGACCCTACATCGTGGGGGTCTTAGGGAATTACATTGGCACCCCAATGCTGATGAGTGGCAATATGTCCTTTCCGGAAAAATCAGACTGACTGTCTTTGCATCCAGTGGTCTGTCTAGCGTGGTGGAATTGGAACCGGGCGACATCGGTTTTGCCCCGATGGGTTACGGGCATGCTCTTGAAAATGTAGGGGAGGGGACTGCGGAACTTATTCTGGTATTCAACAGCGGCGATTATCAGGAGTTGAGCATAAGCACGGTCATTGCTGCTCAGCCATCCTATTTGCTGGAAAGCAATCTTTATTTACCAGAGGCCGTGATCAAGAAACTACCCAGAAAACAGGAATTCATTACCTCAGGACATCACGCTCGCCCATAGCCGGTCAATTTTGTCCCCGTCCTTGCCATCAACCACGGTTCCGGAGCTGTTGGTTGATGGCCATAACCCTATCAAACACGATCTGAAAAGTAGCGAATTTTCAGGGACAAGTTTCGAGGCCATCTGGATTTGCGTCAGACTCGTATCGATCGATCAAGCAATCCCGTTCATGGTCATCATTAAGCCTGAAACAAGAGAGATCTCTATGGACTTGGTCGATTCTTTTCTGATGATCATGTGGTCGGTAGCTTTATAAAGAATGCTGAGTGTTCTGAGCCGCAAAGATTTCACTTCCCACCGGGACAAACATGAAGCCATACAGTTTTTCAGCAACCTGGGAATTTCCCTCGTGCTAGTGAATGCCTGCTTTGCCCTTTTAACGTTGTGGATGGTTGCCATAACGCCATTGTTAGCTTCAGCGGGAGTCGCTGGGGTGACGATTGCGCTAGCTGCAAAAGATACACTTGTGAATTTCTTTGGCGGGATGAGCCTGTTTCTGGATCAGCAGTTTAAGAAAGGAGACTTTGTTGTTCTCGGGACAGGTGAACCAGGAGCTATTTCTGAAGTAGGTCTTAGCAGTACCAGGATCATTAGCAAAGATGACATATCAATTTGTATTCCAGATTCACGGATCACTAATTCAAAGATAATAAATGAGAGCGCTCCGGAGCCTCACCAGAGATTTAGAATTAAGGTCGGGTCAGCTTATGGTTCAGATCTGTATGATGTGGAAAATGCGCTCTTGACAGTTGCCTCGAGTGAGAAGATGGTTCGTCCTGCTCCTGAGCCACGGGTTGGCTTCAGCGCCTCCGGTGATTCCAGTCATGAATATGAATTGTTGTGCGGGGTTGGGTTGGATCCGTCAGGGAAGGAGGGTTGGCAAGGCACAAACTTAATAAAGCAATTTACGATCTGTTTAATTCCAAAGGCATCATTTTCCTGTTTCCGTAACGTGAAGTATATGTTAGAATTAGGCAGAGGAGTTAAGTCGCTATTCGGAATGACTGCAAAAATATGTTTGGCATGCGGGCCTGGAACTCATCTTTAATCACAATAAAATGTAGAGTAGGCGTCTTATGCAATGTGTTCAATGGGAACCGCTCTTTTCTTGAACCCATTTTCGTGATTTTCGGAAGCTGTTCGCTATTCAACGCTGCGGCCGTATTCATCAAGATGAACAGGAGTTTCAAATGTTAGAAATTCTTCCTCAGTCACAAGGCAAGATACTTGGCGTTCGCCTCACAGGCAAAGTATCCGACTCGGATTATGAAGAAATTTTTCTTCCAGCGCTGCAGAAGCTTATCGATAGCTACGGAAAGGTGCGATGCGTCTATTTTATGGATTCTGGATTTGAAGGGTGGACTTTAGGCGCCATGTGGGACGATACAAAATTCGGTGTAAATCATAAGGATGATTTCGAAAAGTGCGCCATCGTCGGCGGTCCAAAATGGGCTCAATGGGGTTCAAAACTGGTATCTCACTTAATCTCAGTGGATCTGCAAACCTTTTCTTCAGATCAGATAGATGAGGCGTGGAACTGGATCAAAACATGACTTGACCTTTCAACCAATTTCATTTCTGCTCCCTACTTTCTAGCCAAACCATCAGGCCGTAGAATTCGTTTGGCTAAAAAGCTTCTAAACGCCCGTAAGAATTGACCTGCACAATGATTTAAGGCTGATTCAGTCAGATGTTGTCCTTATAGGTTAACAGACACTCTCTTTCAAACTCCAGGTGGTTCACTATTGCTTTGCCCCACCGGTACACTTTCTCTCCGCTCTTGACACATGAAATTGAAAAATGTCCTGGATCGATATCATGGCAAGTGGTACCTTTCAGTGCTTGTGAGTACCCTTTTTCATGATTTAAGCTTTACAGACCTTTATTTGCCTCACACATAGGAAGGGGCTAACCAATTTCTGTCTTGAGATATATTAAGGATAAAACAGGACAAATTTACGGACCATAATCTCTTTATCAGTGTTACGAGAAAACCTATTCAGACCTCTTCTTCTATTCCCTAAAGAAACAATCCCCTCGAGCAGTCAAGCAGTCCCTTTTTACCGTGTCATGCCAAGAAATTTGAACTTTTCAGCGTAATGCCGTCCTTTTTCTGGATGAATTGTGAAAAAGAGCAGGGTCGGTTGGGGCTGTTTGAACCGACCCTTCAGGAATCTAACCGTCCCATACTAAGGATGTGCAGTCTCTCAAGGTACAGACTCCAGGGAATCTGGGGTATGCTTGAACCTGCATGCTGCCAATTGAAGAGCGTAGAGAAATATGCACTCTGAAGTGTAGTCCCGATTCAAGGGAGTGAAGTCAGGTTTAAGGCTTGACGCGCTTCCATGTATGAGAAATGAAACCTGTTCCCTCTTTTGAAACAAAATCTTTGGGAATTGTTGCTGCAGCCGGATCAAAGGCAAACTTGAACTGGTCGTTCCCATCGAATTCATAAATCGCCATTATTGTCTTTCCTGCGCTTGGGCCACTTTTTCGGACCAAATGAAATTCCTTAGGGCTTTTTGCCGGATCGATCTTGACGATTTCAAAAAATATGGTTTCGTTGTGCTGATGAGGACTGGACAGTTCGCCTTTGTTGCCGTTGTAAGTTATTTTGCTGCCTTTCAGATGGTCATCAGAAATTTTCTTACCGTCCCGCTCTCCCGAAACCAACACCCAGGTTCCCTGGAACTTGTCGAGCTGAGGGGCTACATCTGCGGCAAAAACTGGAAAAACTAGAGCAGATACTGCCAGGCACAAGGCTAAGATTCCAAGTGTGGATAATCTGGTACGCATGCGAATGGTTCTCCTCTCGATGGTATTTTGATAGGTGAACATGCCAAGGTTAGATACAGAAGTCAACTATAAAAAGTGTTAAAGATACGAAAGGTTATGTCGAGCCTGTCGTATCCCACTTCATACTTGAGGACAAACCTTCCGTCCCTTGACTTGAGTTCCACTCCGCCAGTCCAGCCATTCAGGTTGCTGCCTACGTCCAAATGAAGATATCAGTTTGCGGCAACGTAACATGAAATAAAAATGGTTGTCGACAAAACAGTGGAGCATTTGCAGCTACCTTTCTAAAACCGGTTTGCTTATATGCCAAAGCCATCGAGAAGGCTGCTGCGCCTGACAAGCCTCAGGCTCGAATTCCTTTTGGATGGCTGTCTTTAGGAACAGACGAGGTCAGTTTTTGATCTGTAGTTTAAACCCCTCCATTTTAAAAGGATTCTTGGCGATGGGGGGTTCAGTGGGAGCAATTGATGAGGTACTCGACGGTAGGGGATTGAAAACTTTGACTAGTTTTCCCATGGGTTGGCTGTCATGAACCGTATTTGAGGCGCCAACTTTTCTAGGGCCAACGGACCCGGAGGCGACCTGGGAAACTCTATCACTCGACGACTGGCCAGATTCAGTAAATCCAGACATCTCAGAACGCTTTACTTTTCCGTTGAGGCTGCTGAGCGAAACGCTTTTGAACGTCTGATCCTTGAGATCGGGATCTACTGCTAGATGATAGGTTTGCAAGGGATTCTGAGGTCCTTGCAGATCAGTCAGCAATATCTCGTCGTTGGAGGGGATGTCCTTTTTCAAAGCATATTGAGCCTGCAAGGAGTCCTCGCTGGCCTTGAGCGCTGGTGGGACAGCGGAATTCTTAATTGGGTCTGGCATCAGGTTGGTAATGTGTCGTTTTTGTGGCTTGGACTGGGAATCCTGAATGTTTTCCAACTTGGGCAAAGGCCCATGGAATGGAGTTTCTCCCAAGGCTATTACAGCCATATTGTCCTGACGTTCTATAGCATATGGCGGGACGGGGTAAGCGCCAAAGTCGATGACCAGTCTGGCGCGATCTTCCAGATTGTCAAGGCGAATCTCATTAATTGGCGGTTTTTCAAGCTTGATCTTTGAAGGAACCTTGCCCAGCGAGGTCTTTTCGAAATCCACCACCAACCTGAACGGCCTATCCAAAGCAAATGCTGTATGTCTGCCCAGTACTGCGTCGCCTCGAACCTCTATCTGGCGTAGATCGGGGGATATTCTAACGCTCGATATGGAGCCTACTAATGTTTCCGGGCTCATTTCCAACGGCGCCTGACAAAAAAGTTCCAATTGATTGTAATAAATACCATTGGAATAGTAATTGCCGAAAGATTCAGAAATAGAATAAGGTAATCCCTTTGTGTCCGTATCATATGAACTGGGTGGGCTTGTTGTGATAGAAGGGATAGGTGATTTGGGCCAATCGACTGATTGAGCGTGAACAGGATCGCATATTAATGCCATCGAGGAAATAACAGCCGCTATTGCAAGCATGCATACAGGATTGGAAAACATGAGTTACTCCCCAGCAACCCCGCATGGTCCCAGCTCACAACCAGTGTGGAAACAGTTGAATGTTCCGGTAGTCTGTCCTTTTGCATCAGAACAGACACCTACCTACTTCTCAAAACATTCGATTTCTTTTTATGCCCAGCAACCTGTATAAGTTGCTGTATGTTAAAAACATAATCTTGAGTAAAGCCTAACGCACTAAAAATAAGTTTGTCAACAATTATTCTGCCAACACAATTGTTCTGGGTAAAATTTATTCAGCCGTCAACAAGACGACAACAAATAATTCCATCGCTGATTCTAATCAACCATCCATAATCAAACGTGCTTTCCCTAGCAGTGTTTTTCTGCCACATGTTTTTTGTGAGAAACCTTTGACTTGTGGTGCGAGCGTTCGGGCTAAAATAACCAACAGGTGGCTTCACGAATAGCCTGGTGGTTTTTGTGAGAACAAAGCCTTAGACAGCATCTTGGAGATGTGATAAAATTTCAAGACCGGGTGAAATTGAAATGCGCTCTACTGGGCAGCAACCTTTTGAGTGATAGCTTGACAGGGGCTCATCAAGCGGATGCTCGAACGGATGGGAGCGAATGAACAGCTCCCATAAACATCGTCATCGGACGATAGACCCTGCAATGTCTGAAGAGTGGCCGCACTAAGAGCGGAGTACAATCTCAAACCATCCAAATGACCGTCTAAGGAAAAGGGTTCTCTGGCCATTTTTCCGCTGAGCCGGAAAAATGGTAAATGTACTGTGCAGGGAATTGGAATTAATAAAGTAAGAATCATCGCAGGGGATCGGCTGCCAAAATTGTTATGAATAAACCAAACACGGAAATAAATGGCCGAAAACTTGATCTATCATTTTTATGCAGTGTGATCGCAGTCGGAGCCATCTCTTTTTATACTTATCATTTCATATTGGGTCAGTTTTTCACGGGCACGGACACTTTGACGCTGATAGAAACGAGTCAGATTCGATCAGCTAGTGACTTGCTATCGTTTTTTACAGAACCTTTGATGTCCGGTTCCAAGTTCCTGGAGATAGGCAAGTTTTTTCGGCCAATTGCTAACATCTCCTATTCTCTTGATATCCTTGTGTGGGGACTGAATCCGTTTGGATTCCAGTTAACAAACCTTATGCTTAATACACTGGTGAGTTGCCTACTGGTTCTGTTGGTGTTTGAGTTATCGGCGGGAAAACTACTTTACGCCTTTCTCAGTGGCCTCATCTTTTCTCTTCACCCAGTTTTGATAGAGAGTGTTCCTGCGATCGACCGCAGGCACGACATTTTGGTTGCTGCTTTTAGTCTGCTATCACTACTTTGCTTCCTGAAAGGATTCAAAAACGGGGCGCATAAAAAATGGCTGTTTTTAGTTTCAGTGCTGTTTTACGGACTGTCATTGGGCTCTAAGGAAACAGCCGTCGTTCTACCTGTTATTTTGGCATGTTATGTGTATCTGAATGCGTCGTCAAAGTCCAAACGTTCACGTATTATATCGGCTCTCAGACATACGGCTCTCTATTGGCTGACTACAACGGTGTATCTGATTTGGAGAAATGCGGTCTTGGAGGGAATGGGAGGATATGTTGTTGAAGACCAGATGGAGCGAGAAGCACTGTCCACGTACATTTTTAACATCATTTACAATTATTGTATGGATCTTATTTATCCAGTCGATCCACTAGGGATCATCGATAGCGCTTACGCAAATTTTTGGATACCGGTGGCATGCTTTCTGTTGATGGTCTATCTGATTCTATTTCTCAAGTACGATATTACCTTGCATGGTTACGACGATAGTCTACGTACGTCCCGCAATCTGAAATTTCTAAGCCTCTGGTCAATCTTTCCGTTAGGCATATTTCTGGTCACTCTGACATTTTCTCATAGAAGCATGTACAATTCTGTCATTCCTTTCAGCGCTCTTGTAGCCTATCCTTTGGCTGAAACGCTGCGTAGTTTTGATGTTCTCAGAACAAAATATACCCTGCAGCCAACGCTATCTCTCTGGAGTGGTCATGTCTACGGGTTTGTGTCTATGATTTTGGGCGCATCGATGTTTTTTTACATAGTGATGTGTTCTCCCTTGGTCAGGTCATACGACCAGTGGGGCCAAAGCTCCGAGATCGGGCGTGTGATACTATCAAATCTGACCACCTTGGCCGAAGGCGCTGTTGATAACTGCAACATCAATTTGTACAATCTTCCGGACGGACTGCGGTCATTTGAAGGCAAGAACATCAAGGCCAAAGAGGTAACGTACTTAAATGATTACAGCATAAAATCCTGGTTGAGATTGTGCGGTGTAAGCAAGAATGTAAATGTTGTCGTACACAGCAGGTCACGTCCATGGAATTTTTCCGGTGACTTGGGTGTTGTGATGACTAAACTCGGAAACAGGAACATATTTGTGGTGGTTCAATCCAAGAAGATGGTTAATCGTAACGGCTCGATGAAACTCATTCCGTAATTTTCATGCAGTGACTTCCTCATTCAAAATCCTGCGTTGAATGTCATTGAGCATTTGATGGAGGTGATAGTAGTTGTACCGTAGTAAGCCCGCTTGTCTTCTCATCGTTTTTGCTATAGCGCTCAACATAATTAATTTATTACCGATCCTTGATAGTCCATATTTGGGTGATGATTCCTGGAGGGAATCCTGTTTACCTGGAATGATGGCCCTAACCGGCCTTGACATGCCTGGGATTTGTGTAGAATCAGTCAAGGATTATATTCGTGACGGAAGATGGTATCCGCTAGTTGTTTATTATTACGCAATATTCTATTACCTGACTCTCTATCAATATAAATTGGGGGTAGTTGTTTTTGTTCTCGCAAACATAATACTTATGGGTGTCTTGATCAGAATGCTTACCGGCCGACTGGAATCGTTGGCTGTAACTCTTGTGCTTGCCCCGCTCTTTTTTCAGTTACGATTTTACCATGACCCTTTGCTTTCATACTACTACCTGATGCAAATAGGACTAATGCTGATTCAATTGTCAGTAATATTTTTCATTAAGTCACTCAGAGCGGTCAGCAGCCATTACCTCATGGCAAGCGGCGCCCTGTACTTTTGCGCCGTGCTGATTTACGAAGCCTTCTATCCCTTCTGCCTCATCTATGTATTACTCGCTTTTTTAGAATCACGAAAAAACAGTATCCACAATGTCGTCAAGTCTTCTCTTCCATTCATTCTGATTGCGGTCTTCAATTTCGGAATATCCCTCGCGGTGCGTATACATTTTCGGACCAACTATGAAGGGGTTACATTGAACCCGGATCCATTTTTAGTCGCCGTTACCTTCCTGAAACAGATTTTTTCAGCTTTTCCCGTCAGCTATTTCTTTTTGTCGAGACTATCTTCACAGGCAATGCCCTGGCTCACGGAGAATATCTCTTACAGCTTGATAATTTTAATTCTGTTATGGGCAATGTTGTGGTTGAGTTTGTGCAGCAATTCAAAGCTTTCCGTTAAGGTCTTGGATGGCTTAAAACTAAAAGGGGCCATATTTACGGGAATTGCCCTGTTTCTGTTACCTGGTTTGGTAGTATCTTTAGCCAGTAAATATCAGGGAGAACTCAGGTGGGGACTCGGATACCTCCCAACGTACATCTCAGCCTTCGGTTTGCTGACCCTTGCGGTGGTGATTTTCTTAAGAGTAAAGCAAGACGTCCATTTAATTGGCGGCTTCTGGAAGAAGATGCTTTTAGTGACTTCCACGCTTGTTGGTATTGGGATGGTGGGAGTCAATTTCGTGGGTAACAGCATGGTAGTCCAAGGCTATAACATGGCTGAACACTATCAGCGCAGTCTGATGGAGAAAGCCTCAGCCCATGGTCTTTTCCTAAGCGTTCCAGAAGGATCGTTATTGGCGCTAGGCGCCCCGGTTAGAAGTTGGGACAATGCGGCTTTCTACAAGATGCATTCAGGGCTCACGCTTCAGGTTGTGAAACTGCCCGGTTTTGGAATGGATTGGCAACAAGGAGTGTTATCGTATGATCAGGCCTTTCGCGACTATTTGGTTGATGGCGCAGACTCAAAGCACTACTATTTTGAAAAGGGAAAAGTTCCCCCTGAGATTTTCGTCGGTTATTCAGGGAAGTTCAAAGGTCAGCAGGGTGTTGTAGTTGAGCGGAAAATGAAATTAAACGTTGACCGCTTGCTGCCACAGATTTTTTTTGTAAAATACGCTGCGGTCTCAAAAGACATTGGGTATGCGGCGCTCGGCCATCTGGTGTCCGTGCAAGTGTCGGATGATAGAGTGGTTTCAGCAAAATGCGATACAATCAGGTTGTACGTTAGATTTGACCCAAACATGGCTCGTTACCAGGTAAAAGTTTCAGGAATGGCTTTTGACAGAAAAAACCCGACGCAGCCTGAACAATTTTTTCTGGACAAACGCGAAATTGTAGATTTAGGTGGCGGCGATTCTTTCAGGCTACTGGAATTGACGCCTGGCTCATCAGGCAAGCTGATTGATGCGAACTCACTTAACGTCGTATTCGAAGGCCCCGAAACACCTTGACCTTTAACTTTCAGTTCGTTTCAATTTTCCTTGTATTGAAGGGGTTGACCAAATATGCTAGATATTGAGGTCTAAACTCTCCCATTGACAGTGCAACTTCTGGGAATTTCGCATTTAAACAAGTCATCCCCAGAGGGTTCAACAACAACTTTACGGTGTCCCAGACGGCCAACTGAATCGGAGTACA
>CALDNG010000117.1 GCA_937915285.1 uncultured Desulfomonile sp.
CGAATTCTTCCCGGGAAATAATACCCTCGGTCTTACCGCCGATGTCGAGAAAAATCCAGTCATCACCAATTGATACAATATCGGCCACTACCTTGTTATCCTGCGCAGCCGATTGCCGCCCCCTGCTTTGTGTAGCCTCGAAAAGCGCAGCAAAATCCTCTGATTCTTCAGTCTCGGTGAATGTTCCTGGTTGTTGTTCCATGTCTGTGTCGTTCATAATTAAGCCTTCCAGTTTGGGTTCAGAACCGTACATGAAAATATATTTTTTTTAGCTTAGTTGCAAGTCCCGGCGTGCTTTGATATTCTGACGCAGTCTCCGATTACTTTTACAGTGGGGGCGCTGCCAATACTTTTGGCAGGATCAGTGCCACACTTCCCGTAACTTTCAGCCGCAATATCCGGCTCCGGGCATCCACTATCTGTTTGATTGCCCGATTTCACACTAACTGAGAGGTTATCAGGTATGCCCTTTGTTAGAAGGAACGAGATCAGTTGGAACGAACGCTATCGACGTTGTTTGTATTTTTTTCTCCGTGATGAACTCGATCGCCAGTTCATATCTGAGGGCCTGATTGAATCGTATAAGACATTTAAGGAAAATAAGGAAGAATATCCGTTTGTTGAGATGAGAGAACTCAAGCCGCGATCGCGTAATGTGGGGCATGAGTACGTCAATCACAAGCACTTCATAGTAATATTCTCGGAGGGATCAATCCCCACCGACTCCAAGATCCACATCAGGTTTTTTGATTCAAACAAGGTCACCAAGGAGAATCTGCATTATCTGGGAGTGCTGGACCTCAAAGATGTTTTTCATCACAGGATGCGGTTCTTCGATGACGCTGAATTCCCCACTCTTTTGAAAACGCTACTTCAGTCCGACTTTTCGGTCTTGATACAGTTGGATCCGTCCAAGAAGAGTAGTTATCGTTACGGCATATCCCATTTTCATGTTCGTATTGATTGGCCAGTAGCCTACGCGGCCGAAGATCTGGGCAAACACCTTAGGTACATCTCGCGCGAACTTTACGAGAAGGGCGACAAACTCGCAGAGAACCTTCAGCAAAAGCTCTATGAATACTACGGATTTCACCACTCAGTCGGGGGTAGACGCACAGCGGCGCTCGTTGCAGCCAGGTTCATGTCGAGGTTTGATTTCATCTCGACCATCTACATCTGTTCGTCTGAGGCCAGGTCATTGATAAGGCTATCCGAGCAGGGCATATCAAAATATGCGTTGATCCGTATTACGAATGATGAAATTAGGGAATTGTGCAATAACCTGAAGATGTCGGAGACTGATTTTACGGCTGCCTACCTTATTGACAGGACTGATGATTACGGTGTGGGAATATTTCTTGTTTCATACGAGTACAACGAGCATTCAACAGCTCCGGTTGACGGGAAGCTCCGGGAATTGAATCCCGATTATCAATGGTTAAATGTCGACTTACAACTCCTTGCTCCACCACCTTGCCGCGGGGATGTCAGACCAGTTGTCTTGCGCAAGGTGTATGCCTGATTAACGCTCAGTCAATTTCACTGCCAGTGGTGGTCATGGTGATCTTCCCGTGCTTGACTCCCCTTGTTGATATGAGCAGCTCCCCGATCTTCTTGACCTGATCCGCCTCACCTCTCACTATGAGCACCTCGAGACAGTTGTGGTGATCCAAATGCACGTGAATGGCAGAAACGATAAGGTCATGGGTGCGGTGCTGAATTTCGGTCAGTTTCTGGGCCAGGTCGCTCTGTTCATGATTGTATACAACCGTGACCGTGCCGACCACTTCATGATCAGAACCACTCCACTGATCCTCTACGAGTCGGTCTCTAATCAGGTCTCTTATTGCCTCTGAGCGGTTAGTATAACCTTTTACGGAAATGAGGGAATCAAACTTCTCCAGCAGGTCTTCGGGGATTGATACGCCAAATCTTACCAGTTCCGGCATGTGACAGTCCTTTGGTCAACTTTTTATCCGCACCCGCAGGCAGTCCGGGGTTTACAGTTCTATTTTAGTCGTTCGTATAAGGCTGCTCAAACTTCCAATCATGAACAGCACTAGATGACCACGCATCTTAATCAAAATCCGGGTCTTTCTGATTTTTTTCAATATTATCAATGACACATTTTGCCCAGTTGTTGTTCACAGTGTATACCATTTCGAGACCCTGACGTTCAGACGTGATTATCCCTCTGCTCTTGAGATGTATCAGGTGCTGGGATACTGTCGCCTGGTGAAGCCCCAGACATTCCTGCATATTTTTTACATTACATCCGCCAACCTTAAGGAGGCCATAAACGATTTTAAGTCGGATTGGATGGCCGAGGGCTTTGAATATCTCGGCCTCCCGCGAGAATTCTTTCTTCTTGATGTCCATGAAAAGCTGATCACGTTCAGCGTCATTTGGAGATTCGGGGTTTGTTGCCGTGAATATCGAGTCGATATTATCGGGATTCGACAATTCAGGGTTAACCGAGAGAGAGGAATCTGTCAGGCCAGATTGGTCTTCGGATGACTTCTTCGAGAAAAGTTTCATCTCTATGTATCCCTGGAACTAAATCACATTGGATTCGTTCCTTATTCTTTTTTTTCTTTTCCCCTGTCCACGGGGGAACATGAGGGCGACATTCAGGTGGTGACTCCCATTCTAGGCAAAATCCACCTGTTCAAAGCAATCCATCCAATTACTATGGCAATAAGCAAGAGTGTTTCCAGCAATTACGTCTCCTGTAAATTATGTTTGATTACAACCAAGCCGAAAGTTTCATAGGGGTTCATCTATTTTAAAAGGCTGACAGTGACTTCTCCGGGGGTCTTCATCAAGCGGTTGAGCCATTCAATCTCGCCATCCGGGATGGCCGCCCGCCCCTGAACCTCCGCCCTCAGAAACAGACGCAA
Organism: uncultured Desulfomonile sp.; assembly: GCA_937915285.1. Lineage (GTDB taxonomy): Bacteria > Desulfobacterota > Desulfomonilia > Desulfomonilales > Desulfomonilaceae > CAITZA01. Next base: position 2,901 of record CALDNG010000117.1, read on the forward strand.
GGTGTCATTAACCGACGGTGAGCCCCAGTTCACAAGTCCGGTATGCGCAGCTACTATTTTGCCGTCCTTGCCAAGAACATAAGTCGAGGGAAATCCCTTGATCTCAAAAACAGCCTCGTTGGCTTCATTAATTACGAAATAACCCATCAACCGGCCTTTAACAATGTTCTCCACAAAGGACTTCTTCCCGCTCAATTTAGTCGCCACGCGGATATTTCTTCCAAGACCCGGCCCCTGATCCCTTACCCAAGAGGGATCATCCCAAAGGTTCACGCTCAAAACCGCAAGTTCCGAAACAGGAAGACTTTCAGTGAGACTCTTGAGATAGTCTTTCTCCAC
>CALDNG010000118.1 GCA_937915285.1 uncultured Desulfomonile sp.
ATCTCCTGTGATCCTCCGAGTGTATTGTCGATGGCCTTGTCAGTGGATTCCGAGGAAGACGGCACGGCGCAGGAAGGCCCGTTCTGGGATTGAACCGAGGAACTGTCTGCTTTGAGGTCACAATTAAAGGCGAATTCATAGCCAGAGTCCATGAAGCGATAAATTCCGAAAACGGAAACTATCAGCGCAGCTACGGCCGAGATCGCGCGAACGTAACTTTTCTTCCTGGACCTAGTAATAAAAGGGGTATTCAATCGGCTTGTTTTCAAAGTCGTCATCTACTCCTCTACATTAATCCAGTATCATTGCGACAGCTTAAAGTCAAGCTTAAAACGCTTTTATCCGCAACTAAAGACCAATCCAGGGATTACACTATTCAGGAACAACCCAAATTCTTCGGTGTCTAACATCTCAATTACGGATTCAAGGCGGAAAATGCTCTGGTTCTGACTGGTTTGAGAAAGCCTGTTCTTCATTCGGAATGGAGGATCAAATGAAGGCTATACAGGGCGCATGGCTAGATGAAAATGCTGTTACCTGCAGGGTATTCAAGGGACGATGGAACATTCGTCACTGTCTAAGGATGTATCTTGAAATAAAAGATCTCAAGATAGAGATGGCCACGCGTGGAGGCGGCAAGGTCACCCGTTACGAATCATCTTATAATCCTTGCAGACGGTGCAAGATTCTGGCCAGACGTCTTAAGGAAATGCCTGCAAATGAGATCATGCCCGCTAACTTTCAGGAATCTGCCGTGAGGGAGTCTATGGCTTCCTGAGTCGACATCCCAACGGTTTCATTGCTCGACCATCCGGTTAGAGACAGCGGAGACATCACTGCCCTGCCTTGCTCTCCGCAGTCAGGTCTTGCCAAAATACCACCAAGTAAATATCTTCAAAAAGGGAATATTGAAATAATATTCGCTTTTTTTAAATTTGGACGTCTGATAGTGGCGACTTCAGGCGTAGTCTTTTCAGGGGTACTGATGGACAAGTCTTTAACATTTGAACAGGGGCCGATCAGGCCTCCCAGCGAAGCGGGCAGCCTCCTCATTCGTGTCACAAGGAACTGTCCCTGGAACAGGTGTGTCTTTTGCGGGACATACAAGAACAGAAAGTTCTCCAGGCGCAGTGTTGAAGAGGTTAAGGCCGACATAGACTCTGCCCGGGCTGTCTTCGACCAGATAAGGGAGTATTCCTGGGTTAACGGTCAGGGCGGCGAACTTACTCATGTGGTCCTGAGAAAGATTCTGGAGGACTCCAGTCTGCCGGATTCCTACAGATCTGTAGCCTATTGGGTTGCCTCAGGAGGTGAGACTGTCTTTCTGCAGGACGCCAACTCCATCATGCTGTCCACCGATTCCCTTGTCGATATATTGAACCACATACGGATGAGGTTCCCGCAGGTGTTGCGTGTGACATCCTATGCTAGGGCTTCATCGTTGGTCTCCAAATCAGTAGACGACTTCATTCGACTCAGGGAATGCGGTTTGAGCAGGCTCCATGTGGGGATGGAGTCCGGATCAGACAAGGTTCTCAAGATGATCAAAAAGGGGAACAGGTCGGATCAACTTATAGAGGGCGGCAGACGGGTTGTCCAGTCAGGCATTTCTTTGTGCCTGTATGTGATGCCCGGTATTGGGGGAACTGAGTTATCCGAGGACCATTCAAGAGAGTCGGCACGCGTCATCAACGCGATTGACCCGAAATACGTGAGGTTTAGGTCGCTTTACATTCGAAGAAGCAGTGAACTGATGGAAATGGAAAGTCAGGGTATTTTTCAGGCCCCTGGCGAGGATGAGATGGTTCGGGAAATCCGTGACATAATAGCTCGGCTCGAAGGCGTAAACACCACTATCGTGAGCGACCACATCCTGAATTTGCTTGAAGAGGTTAATGGTAAACTGCCTGAGGACAAATCGAGGATTTTGTCTTTAATTGACCGATACCTTAACATGCCTGATGAGGACAGGATCCTTTTTCAGCTTGGCAGGCGAGGTGGGGCCATCACTCGACTTGACGAAATGGACAACCCGGTGATTCGTTCAAAACTACTTTCGGCCAAACGACATATAGAAAGTGAAATGCCGGGGGGAGTTCCCGAATACATTCAGGCCATTAAGAAGCGGTTCGTCTGATAGCCATGTCACAAAAAAGGCCTCCGGGGTTGTTCCTGGAGGCCTTTTTTTATTTAACGACTCTTGCTCGTCAGTTCTTCAATGCTGCAGTTTCCTGGGATGGTTTTTCATTATCCTGTTTGAATTTTCTGACTGTTACGTCTGATTTGAGCCATTCCAGAGCCTTCTTGACCACTATGTCCTTTTCCAGTTCCGCCTTGTTTTCCTTCAGGAATCTGCTCTTTTTCTCTTTTTTCTTGTCTGGTTTGGATTCAGCCTCCAGTTCCTCTTCCTCCTGTTTCTGGACTTCCTGTTTCAGATCCATGTCCGGCTGGATGCCGGTCTTCTGAATATGTCTGCCCTTGGGAGTGTAATAGTAAGCTGTAGTCAGTCTGAGTCCTGATCCGTTATCCAAGGGGATTATTGTCTGAACAGAGGCTTTACCAAATGACTTTGTTCCGAATATCAGGGCGCGGTCATGGTCCTGCAGGGCGCCGGCTACGATTTCAGAAGCGCTGGCGCTCCCCTCGTTGATCAGCACCGCCACCTTGAACTTGAAATGCTTACCGGTAGGGGATGCCCTGAATTCCATGCGCTGGTCCTTGACTCGACCATCAGTGTAAACAATCAATCCTTTGGGGATGAACAGGTTTGTCACCTTTACCGCCTGGTCAAGCAGACCGCCGGGATTGTTCCTCAAATCCAGAACCAGGCCCTTGATCTTGTCATCATCCCCGAGGTCCTTGATGGCCTGGATGAGATCTGAATCAGTAGTTTCCTGGAAATTCACAAGTTTAATATATGCATAGCCAGGCTCCAGATTCTCCTTCTTCACTGAATGCACATGGATTATGTCCCTGGTTAGTGTGAAGTCCTTGAATTTTGTCCATCCCTCTCTCATGACAGTTATGGTCACCTTGGTGCCCTTGGGACTACGCATCTGCTGAACAGCGTTATGGAGAGTTATGTTCTTTGTGGATTCTCCATTGATCTTTATGATCTTGTCCCCAGGCTTGATGCCGGCCTTGAACGCCGGAGTATCCTCTATCGGAGAGACAACGGTTAGAACACCGGAGTCGAGAGTAATTTCAATTCCTAATCCGCCAAACTCACCCTTGGTCTCTACCTGCAACTCCTTGAACATCTCTTCGGTCAGGAAAGAAGAATGTGGATCAAGAGACTGAAGCATTCCGGTTATTGCGCCCTGAATCAATTCCTTATCGGCAACATCCTTGACATAATTCTTGCGAACTATCTCCATGACCTGCCTGAACATCTTTAATTCGCGGTAATCCGGCGACTTTGAATTGGCTTCAGCCGCAATTGCCTGAAATGAAAAAACCAGAACGAATAAGCTTGAAAAAATTAGGGCGTTAAGTATCTTAATCCTTTTACTGAGCATCGTCTTTCCTTTACCAAAGGTTGTTCTAGCATTCCTGACCGTGCCTGCTCTCACAGCGCGCAGGATGTTACCACAAACTTGAAATCATAAAAAGCGCACAAGGACACCAAAATGGCAGAATCTTCCAATAATTTAGATTTCAGGGTGGATATTCGTATAATTCCTCCCGTAGCCTTGGCAATGCTGCTAGGCCTGTGGATCATTGCTCTGGAGAGTCACTCAGAGCGATTTCTAATACTGGTTGTCATACTGGCGCCCTTTTACTACTTGGGAGCGGAAATCCTCACGAGAAAAATAGCGCTTGATTCCGGTGGCATAACTATCCGGAAACTATTTCGATCATCCGAAATACCGTGGAACGACATTTTGTATGTAGACTCACTCAGGGCTGGTAAAAAAGTCTTTCTGATTATTGAATCCAGCTCGGCCAAACCCGCTTTGCTCACCAACACACTCGGGCAGTTCCCAAAACTTGTTAATAGCATAATTCAGAGATTGCCGACAGACAAGATTTCAGAGAGCGCACGTGAATTGACGCGCGATCTTCCTAACAAGTATGGTCCTCTTTTGCAGGCCTGGGCAATCTGTATTCTACTGAGCTGCGTCCTCGTCGGCAAGCTACTGGGATATGGTTAAACGCTTTCCGTGAAGAAGGAGTCCCGACCATAGTAACGGGCTTCATCATGGAGAATCGCGCTTGACACATAACCGACGGAGCGATAAGTTCCGCGCACTCAATTCACGAATTAAAGAGACTCATGAAGATGAAAATTGTTCCCCTGGCAAGTGGTAGTAGCGGAAACTCATATTTGTTACGTCAGGGTGAACATGCCATGCTTGTTGATGCCGGTTTGACATGCAAGCAACTCCTTCTCAGGATGGAAAAGACCGGGGAAGAACCCGGACGGATACAGGGGATAGTCGTTTCACATGCCCATTCTGACCACATCAAGGGGGTAGGCGTCTTATCCCGGAAGTTCAATATACCGGTTTACATGAACAAAGGGACATGGAACGCCGCCAACGGGGCGCTAGGGAAAATATCAAGGGTCGAACTTTTTGAGACCGGAAAAACATTCGGGCTGGGTTGTTTCCGGATTCACCCGTTCTCTGTCCCGCATGACTGCGCAGAGCCGGTAGCATTCAGGATTACATGCGGCTCAACGCGCATAGGCATAGCCACTGACCTTGGTGTTCCAACTACTCTGGTAACAAACCTGCTGACAGATCTGCATGCTGTAATTCTTGAAAGCAATCATGACCTTGACATGCTGATGGACGGACCTTATCCGTGGGATTTGAAGCAGCGAGTCAAAAGCCGCTTGGGACATTTGTCCAACAACCAGAGCGCCCAGTTACTTCAAAGAATCATCAACGATGAACTCAGGTTTGTGGTTTTGGCTCACATGTCCGAAACAAACAACAGCGCAGATCTGGCTCTGAAAACGGCCAGGAAAAGCGTTCCGGCATTCCTGGATCAGAAGGGCAGCATCCTGTGCGCTCTCCAGGACCAAGTTGGCCCTGAAATAGAGCTATAGTTTAAGCCTTTAACACATCCGTCCACGATTCCACTTTACAAAGCCGCTGAACTTCTGCTTAATCTAATGTCTTTAAAAGTTATCCAGTGCACTTTTCACGTGCCATGGCACTATCAGGAGGCCTGCGCCAATGAGTTTTTTGATCAAATCTGTCAGTCAACATGTTGCGACTCTCACTCTTAACAGGGGCAAAGTCAATCCGATAAACGAGGAATTGGCGGACGAACTTACCGGGTGTCTTGATGAATACTCGGAGGATCCGACGGTCAAGGCAGTCATCATCACCGGAAACCCTGTCTTTTTCTCGTTTGGTCTGGATATCCCGGAATTCCTGGGATACACAAAACAGGACTTCACACGTTTCGTCGGTAAGTTCGCAGAACTTTACACCAGGCTTTTCCTTTTCAAAAAGCCTGTAATCGCCGCGCTGAGCGGCCACACCATAGCAGGCGGGTTTATGCTGGCTACATGCTGCGATTACAGGATAATGGTTACCGGTAAGGCGAGGATCAGCCTCAACGAGATTACTTTCGGATCATCACTTTTTCCGGGCAGCGCAGAGATGCTCAGGTATTGTGTGGGCCGCCGAAAGGCCGAGGTAATCGCAATGACCGGCGCCATGTACAGCGCAGAGGAGGCCATAGCCATGGGCCTGGTAGATCAAGCCTGTGAATCGGCCAATCTCATGGAATCAGCAGAAAAAATTGCGCAGGATTTTGTGTCACGATATGGACCTGCATTCGAGAGTATCAAGAAACTCCTGAGAACGGACACCGGCGATTTGATGAGAATCAAGGATGAGCGTTACAGGGAAGAAATGATAGACATTTGGTATTCAAAGGAGACATGGGAACGTCTCAAACAGATAAGGATTCACGGGTAGCGGACAATCCGGGACCAATCCTGGTATCACTGCCCTGAGGCATCCTCCAGAACCAGAAAACCGGCGATTAATGCGCCGGTTTTTTTATTTTACCTATTGGAGGCGGCTGGCGGATTTGAACCGCCGTATAACGGTTTTGCAGACCGTCGCCTTACCACTTGGCTAAGCCGCCCTATCGAGAAAAGGTATAATAGAATATTCCAATTTTGTTTGTCAACACAGTATTACTTGCTCTGTGAAAAACAACTGTGACTACAATTAGTTAAATAACTATATTAATTTGAGACGGCATGTGCTATTTTGTTGGCATAGGAAATCTGTTAGAACAGTCGGAACATCCAGTTTAGAGGATTTATATGAAAAAGTTATGTGTTGCGCTAATTGCCTCAGTTCTTGTAGGACTGACTCCGATGAGTGTCACCCCTATGTTCGACGAGGTGGACTGCTGTATCAAGGAGTGCTCCTGAGTAAAAAAGAAGCCGCATTGTATACGCACATCAGCCTCTGATTGCAAGCAACAACGCGGCGAGGTAGTCGTCGACTGCCTTGTGTGTGATTAACCGTAATGTTTGGTGTGGGCGCCGTTGACCGGCGCCTCGATGGTTATCCGGGACTTGTGCGCCGGTCCGGATCATGAACATCCGCTGGTGGCGCCACAGTTAAGGCATTTGTAACAGGCTCCACTTCTCGTCATTATAGACCCGCATTCAAAACAGGCCGGAGCGTCCGACTGCGGCTTGAAAGCGTGTCCTGAACCCCTGGAAGCGATCTGTTTTACCGCCGGCGCGGCTGTAGCCGTGACATAGGTTCCGCCGGCGTCAACCTGTGTCGAATCCATGGGAGCCACAAGACCTGCTAAACTCTGTCCCTCGCTATCCAGAAAACTCGTTCCGAGATACCTGAATATGTAATCAGTCAGGGATTTGGCATAGGGAACATTCGGATTGCTGGTGAATCCTGAAGGCTCGAATCTTACGTGAGAGAACTTGTTTACCAGGGCTTCCAGCGGAACGCCATACTGCAGGGCTATGGACGTAAGTGTGGCGATTGTGTCCATGAGGCCTGAAATGGTACTACCCTCTTTAGACATGCGGATGAAAATTTCCCCGACCTTGCCGTCTTCGTAAAATCCGGTATGGATGTATCCCTTGTGTCCAGCAATCTCAAATTTGTGCCTGACGCTCTCGCATTCAACTGGCAGTCTTCTCCTGATTGGTCTTGGGACAGTGGGCTTTCTGGTCTCTGAGAGTTCCAGAGGCTGAGCGCCTTTACAGCCGTCACGGTACACCGTAATGGATTTCAGCCCTAGCTTCCAGGCCAGTCTGTATACTTTCTCTATATCTTCAACCGAGCAGTCACTCTGGAGGTTTACCGTCTTGGAAATGCCGCCTGATATAAATGGCTGGACGGCCGCCATCATCTTAACGTGTCCCTCCGGCTGTATGAAGCGGTCCCCGTTCAATGGTTTGAAAGCGCAGTCAAAAACGGGCAGATGCTCAGGCTTGAGTTCTCCGACGCCTTCTATGGTTCCCCTCTCTTCTACTTGGGCGGTTATCCTGGAAATCTGATCGTTGTCGTAACCCAGGCGTTCCAGGGCATGTCCGATACGTCGGTTGACTATCGTTAACGATCCACCTCCGGAAAGCGACTTGTGCTTTACAAGAGCCAGTTCAGGCTCTATCCCGGTCGTGTCACAATCCATCATGAACGCTACAGTTCCTGTAGGGGCAACTGCGCTGACCTGGGAATTGGCGAAGCCATGTCTGGCGCCTTGATCGATAACCTTGTCCCAAGTGTTTCTGGCTTTTTCCACCAGCTCTTCATCACCTTCCACGGTGGCAAGCGAGTAAGCGTAATCCCGATGGTTTCTCATGACACGCATCATGGCGTTGCGGTTTTTGTCAAATTCCTTGAAAGGCCTGCGCACTGAAGCTATTTTGGCCGACTGACAATAGGCTTCACCGGTCATGATAGCGGTTATCGCCCCGGCGTAATGTCTTGCTTCATCTGAGTCATAGGGCAAACCCAGGCTCATAAGCAGAGCGCCCAGATCGGCGAAACCAAGACCGAGCGCGCGCATGTTACGGGCGTTCCTGGCAATGGCGGGGGTAGGGTAGGATGCCCTGTCCACCAGGATGTCCTGGGCTGTGGTCATTATGTCAACAGCATGACAAAACGCATCCGTATCGAACTTGCCGCCTGAATCAAGGAAGGACGTCAACCTTAATGAAGCGAGATTGCAGGCAGAATCGTCTACACCAAGGTATTCCGAACAAGGGTTTGAAGCTCGTATCGGCGCTGTCTCCGGGCATGTATGGGCCTTGTTGATTGTCGTGGAAAACTGGATTCCGGGGTCGCCGCAGATGTGGGCCGCCAATGCGATGGAATGCATGACGTCACGAGCCCTGTAAGTGTCAGCCACCTCTTCTGACAAAACAAACCTTGTCTCCCACTCACGGTCCTTTTCGTCCGCCTCCATGAAAGCGTCCGACAGTCGGACAGTGTGATTGGAATTCTGGAAAGCCACCGTGGAATATGCTTCGCCTTCAAAAGATCCGTCAAAGCCAGCCTCGATCAATGCTTTGGCCTTCTTTTCTTCCTTCGATTTGCATTCCACGAAGTTCAGAATGTCGGGGTGATCCACGTCGAGAATGGCCATTTTTGCGGCCCTTCTGGTTTTACCACCGGACTTGATGACTCCTGCTGAGGCGTCTGCGGCTTTCATGAAGGAAATGGGGCCGGACGCCGTTCCCCCTCCCTTGAGCGGCTCTCTCTCGGATCTCAGCCTGGAGAGGTTCACTCCCGAACCTGAGCCTCCCTTGAAAATGATACCTTCCTGGGTGTACCAGTGGAGTATCGATTCCATGGTGTCGTCAACCCCAAGTATAAAACAGGCGGAACATTGTGGAACAGGCTCTATCCCGACGTTGAACCACACCGGACTGTTGAATGCCGCCTTCTGACTCAAAAGCATGGTAATCAGCTCATCCCTGAAAACCGATGTGTCCTGCTCCGAATCAAAATACCCCTGGTCAGCGCCCCATCTGGAGATCGTATCGCCTACCCTTGAAATTAGGTCTTTAACACTGCTTTCCCTCTCAGGTGTGCCTACTCTGCCGCGAAAGTATTTTGAGGACACTACCGTTACAGCCATGTCCGACCAGAATGAAGGCGCTTCGATGTCGGTCTGTTCAAAGATCACATCTCCGGACGGGTTCTTGATGCAGGCGTGGCGTGGCGCCCAGTCGACCATTTCGAAAGGATCACAATCCTGTGTGGAGAAGAATCTGTCGAATTTAAGACCTTGAGAAGGATGGCTCATCAGTGATATCAGGCTCTCATCACTCGCGCCACTTGTCGATGCTAGCTTGTCGCTCATAACGTCTCCAGAATTTTAAGCAGGCCCAACTTTTTTAAGGCCGATGTTTTCAATGATGCTCGCTCAAGATACATGGCCCGGCCTGTCGGCTTTTAACAATATAGCTACCAATTCCCGCCGGCCAAGGTTTCCAGGTCTCCCCTACAAAAAGTTCATAGCAAGACACAAAAGGGTTCTGATCGTACGCTATGGTAATGATATTAGTCGGACAACAACGTTTAGTCGCGCCGCCGTGGCCACACGAACCGGTTAGTCGTCATCCATCCCTGTGCCCTGTAATCCCCTACTCTGGAAATAAAAAAAGTATGGCGCTTTGGATAGCATTGAGCAGTCCAGCGGTCAAGCACTAATTAAAATATGTCAAAATGTGTTGTTAAATCAGGCCTTAAAAATCGTCCCACGCTCCCTGGAGGGTTTTGACCATTATTATAAGATCGTGAGTTTGTCCGTCGCGTCCCTTCACGTAGCCTCTCATGCGTGCCTGATGACCAAAATCGAGTTTCGTGGCCGCCTTTATGGCCGCATCCTGAACCTCTGACACCAGTTCAGCGGCAAGTTTTTCGACCCCTAGATCCATGGAGAACTGTATGAGGCTCTCCAGCATAAGTGGACCAAGGCTTTTCCTGCGGTAATCAGGGTGAACCATTATCCTTACATGACCGATGTGTCTAAGGCATTCCGCTTCCGGCCTGTGAAGCTGTATACTGCCGACAATCCGGTCGTCGAGTAGATTTATCGCTACAACAGGTAATAAAATATTGTAATTCAAGCGACTGAACCATCTGCTCAGGGCCACGGGGTCCGAAATGTCGTCACGTAAAAACCATTTCTCGTGATCGGGAATCTCAGAAAAAAAGGTCGCAAGAGAGTTTTCGTCAGACTTGGAAAGAGTCCTCACAACTATCGGAGTGTTGTCCTTTAATCTGAATTCTTTCTTGAAGTCTTCCAGCATGACAATTCTCCTATTGGTCCGAATGTAAAAAGTTCCAGTAGATGGCTAAAGGTAGCCTGGCCTGGCTGAGGCCTTAATAGTCCGTGAAAGCGAAAAAAAACTTCTCCGTCTGAGGTAGGTAAGGATGTTATTATACCTCAACAGGGTCATCTCTCAAAGGATTTGACTCAGATTTAATTAAAAAAGAGGTTTGGATGATGGAAGACAAGGAGAAACTCATACTGGATGAAATGAAGAAGGCCGGCAAACCGGTCAGGCCCGGCGATGTGGCCAAGGCGGCGGGCGTTGACTCCAAGGAAGTCTCCAAAATTATTGACAGTCTGAAAAAGAAGGGCCTGGTCAATTCGCCCAAGCGATGTTATTACGCCCCGGTTGAAGATTGAACATTCTAATTGCCCTGACGGTCACAAGTTGAAAATTAGGACTGTCAGGTTAACCTACTGACGCGTATCTAAAGTCTGTATGGACCGATTCCGGCGGCAAGGCCCATCTGTTGTTTTGTTCCACTGGCGTGATCCGTTGTGTTGGACAAATCGTTGTGATCCTTGACATTGGGTCTTCTCGGTGTTAGCAACTTTTTCCCATGATGGAAAATAACGGGACAAATCTACAGGACGCTTTGCCGGCGAATCCAACTCACGTTCACCTTCTTGGTATAGCCGGTGTGGGAATGGTGGGGCTTGCCAGACTGTTCCTTACGGCAGGCGCCCGGGTGACAGGATCGGATCAGGCGGTTTATCCCCCGATGAGTGATCTCCTGGAACAGATGGGGATTGAACTCATGGAGGGTTACGGGCCGAAAAACCTGTTGTCCAAGCCTGATCTGGCAGTTGTGGGTAACGTAATCAGGTCGGACAATCCTGAAGCTCATGAACTCACACGTCGGTCCATTCCTTACACATCCATGGCCGGCGCCCTGGAACGATATTTCCTGGACGGAATGACCAGAGTGGTCGTTTGCGGAACACACGGAAAGACTACCCTTACGTCCATGATTTCGTGGATACTCTTTGACCAGGGGCTTGACCCAAGCTTTTTTATTGGCGGAATAGCCAACAATTTCGGATATAATAGTCGCTTGGGCAAGGGAGGGGTTTTCGTAGTCGAAGGTGACGAATATGACACCGCCTATTTCGACAAAATCCCCAAGTTCCTTCATTACTCTCCTGACATCGCCATAGTGACATCCATAGAGTTCGATCACGCTGACATCTACCGTGACCTAAACCAAATAAAATCGCAGTTTGAATCGCTCCTGCGCAAGATGCCCGCAGAGGCCACGCTAATAGCGTGTTCAGATTATGCGGCAGTAGGTGAGGTTCTGACGAGCTGCGCCTGCGAAATACAGTCCTATGGTTTGGCTGATTCCACGGAATGGTCTATCGCAAACCTTTGCGACCATGCCAGTGGTTTGTCGTTCGAGATCCTGAGGAATGGCGAGTCGCAATGCAAGGGGACGCTGCCCGTATTCGGGGTTCACAATGCCCTCAACACACTGGCGGCCATATCCGCTGTCTCAAAGCTTGGGATAACTCCGGAAAAGGCAATGAAGTCAATGGAGTCATTCAGTGGAGTCCAGAGACGTCAGCAGATATATGAACATCCCGCAGGAGTGACAATAATAGA
>CALDNG010000119.1 GCA_937915285.1 uncultured Desulfomonile sp.
CCAATTTCTTTCTTGATCGCCCAGTATTTGCGTGGGTTATAGCGATTATTATGATGGTAGCAGGTTGCCTGGCGATTTACAACCTGCCCATCGCCCAGTATCCTCCAATAGCTCCACCCTCCATTTCCATCCAGTCCTTTTATCCGGGCGCCTCCGCTGAGACTGTTGAAAACAGCGTTACCCAGATAATTGAACAGAAGATGACCGGCTTTGACAAGATGCTATATCTGTCAGCCACGAGCGATTCTTCCGGAACTTCAAGAATTGAGCTGACTTTTGCGCCCGGGACGGACCCGGATCTCGCATGGTCTCAGGTTCAAAACAAGCTGCAGCTCGCAATGGCCAGCCTTCCGGAGGTCGTGCAGAGGCAGGGAGTCAGGGTCAGCAAGTCTACCAAGAATTACCTGCTAATTGTAGGACTGATCTCTGAAGACGGCTCAATGGACGGAAACGATCTCAGGGACTATGCTCAATCGACACTTGAGAAGGTTCTTGCCAGGGTGCCCGGGGTCGGTGAGGTGGAAAACTTCGGAACCCAGTACGCAATGCGCATCTGGATCAACCCTGATAGCCTGACCGAATATTATTTGACGATGGAAGACGTTATCAAGGCTTTAAGGGCGTATAACGTCGAGATATCCGCTGGACAGTTCGGTGGAACTCCGGCTGTGCCAGGACAGAGACTCAACGCTTCCATAATCGTCCAGAACCTTCTTAAAACTCCCGAGGAATTTGCCAACATCCCTATTCGAATGAACCCCGACGGCTCAATCGTCAGGATCAAGGACATCGGAAGAACTGAGCTTGGCACAGAAACCTATGATGTAGACGCATTGTTCAATGGGAAGCCTTCAGCGGGAATGGCCATACGTCAGGCGGCAGGCGCAAACGCTCTGACCACCGCCCAGGCCATCAAGGACAAACTCGAGGAGATGAGTAGATACTTTCCTCCCGGTATGAAGGCCGTCTTCTACTATGACACCACTCCTTTTGTCAAAGTAGCCATACGCGAAGTTGTAAAGACCCTGTTTGAGGCGATATTGCTGGTCTTTCTGGTCATGTACCTGTTCATGGGGAATATCAGGGCCACACTCATCCCGACCATCGCGGTGCCGGTGGTCATTCTCGGAACATTTGCGATACTCGGCATGTTCGGTTTCTCCATCAACATGCTGACAATGTTTGGCATGGTGCTGGCCATAGGTTTGCTGGTGGATGACGCCATCGTGGTGGTTGAGAACGTAGAACGAATCATGCACGACGAGGGTCTTTCGGCCAGGGAAGCGACCCGCAAGTCCATGGGACAGATAACAAGCGCACTCATAGGCATAGGCCTGGTTCTTTCTGCGGTGTTCGGACCGATGATGTTCTTCGGCGGTTCCACAGGTGTCATATACCGCCAGTTCTCGATAACCATCATTTCCTCGATGCTGTTGTCGGTGGTAGTAGCCCTGATTCTTACACCGGTGCTATGCGCCGGTCTTCTTAAGCCTGGTTCGGAGACCCATGGCAAAGGTTTCTGGATCCTGAAGCCCTTCTTCAGGTGGTTTGACAGTCTGTTCCTGTCAGCTACCAACACATACCTGCGGGTCGTTGGTAATGCTCTGGCGAGAAAAACGCCATACCTGATTCTTTACCTTTTGATTGTCGTTTGCATGGTGGTTCTTTTTCAGCGCATGCCGACATCATATCTGCCTGACGAGGACCAGGGTATCATATTTGTCCAGGCTGTTCTCCCCGGAAACGCCACACTTGAACAGACCAAGGAAGTGCTGCAAAGAGCTAACGATTACTTTCTCACCCAGGAAAAGGAATCAGTAGAATCAGTTACAACCGTCGCCGGTTTCAGCTACTCTGGTCGTGGACAGAACATGGGTTTGGCATTTGTAAAGCTTAGAGACTGGGAACTGCGAAACCGTCCACAATGGAGGGCCGATCAGATCGTCGCAAGGGCCATGATGCGCTTTTCCCAGATAAGAAATGCCATGGTGTTCGCTTTTACACCACCTTCGGTAATAGAGCTGGGTAACGCCAAGGGTTTCGACTTTCAGTTGCTCGACCGAAGTGGCCTCGGGCATGAAGCATTGATGAACGCCCGTAATCAGGCGGTGGGAATGGCGGCCCAGGACCCGCGGCTAAGGTCTGTCAGGCCCAATGGCATGAACGATGTGCCTGAATACAGGATTGACATAGATTGGGAAAGGGCCGGCGCTCTGGGTGTCAACATTTCAGCCATTCACCAGACAATATCAGCGGCCTTCGGTTCAGCCTACATTAACGACTTTATTCAGGGTGGACGGGTGAAAAGAGTTTATCTGCAGGCTGATGCGCCTTACCGTATGATGCCTGACCAGCTCGAAAAGCTGTATGTTCGAAACAGCGAAGGTAAGATGACCCCTTTTTCATCCATAGCATCCGGACACTGGACATCGGGCTCACCCAAGCTTGAGCGCTATAACGCCTTCCCTTCAATCAACATCTGGGGTGAGGCGGCCCCAGGAAGAAGTTCCGGAGAAGCGATGAAAGCCATGGAGGAAATAGTATCAAAACTCCAGACTGGCATCGGTTACGACTGGACCGGCCTGTCCTTCCAGGAACGCCTTGCCGGAACACAGACAGGGCCACTGTACGCTTTCTCCATACTCGTCATATTCCTTTGCCTCGCGGCCCTGTATGAGAGCTGGCCCATTCCCATCGCCATCCTGCTTACCCTACCCTTGGGCGCCATCGGTGGAGTCCTGGCTACGACAATGCGAGGCCTGCCCAACGATGTCTATTTCCAGATAGGGCTGCTGGCTACACTAGGATTGACGACGAAAAACGCCATTCTGATAATCCAGTTCACCAAGGCCCTCGTGGAAGATGGGGTTGACTTGATAGAAGCCACCCTGGAAGCCGCCAGACTCAGGGTTAGACCGATAATAATGACCTCACTCGCATTCGGATTCGGGGTCCTGCCGTTGACCCTGGCCACTGGCGCTGGAGCCGGAGCGCAGAACGCCATCGGCACAGGGGTTATAGGTGGAGTGGTCACCGCAACCATGCTGGTGACCCTGTACGCCCCAGTCTTTTATGTTATTATATTCAAGGCCTTTGCCAGACCCCGCAAGGCCGCCGAGCAAAGTGGGGCTCTACAGGGCTCGAGTTAGAGCCGGATTTTAAGAAGAAAAAAAGGGGGGGCTTGAGTCAATAATTTTTCGGCGCCTAGCCGTATTACTCTTGCCTTGTTACACATTTTGAATTATTGTGTTATAAGAGAATGATAATTGCTGTAAAAGTGTTATTATATGAGTTGCGCAACTAATGTTACAGCGGAATATACCGCATACGTAAAACGAAAGAATAGTCTTTTCATAATGTTGCTGGCGGCGTTGGCTGCGATATCGGTATATTCGATCGCTGCGGGCTCCTACAACATTCCTGCGTGGAATGTGGTCAAATCCCTTTTGGGCCTGAGCGTCGGCCCGGAGGATATCGTCATATGGAATATTAGAGCGCCGAGGATAGCTGCGGCGATTGTGGGCGGATGGGGTTTGGCTATATCAGGTACGGCCATCCAGTGCCTGCTCAAGAACCCACTGGCGTCTCCGTTCACCCTCGGGGTGAGTCATGGCGCTGTTTTTGGCGCGGCTTTCGCCATAGTGCTGCTGAACGCCGGTATGGCGCCCCAGGCGCCGGCAAATACCGGAGCTGCAGCCAGCCTGAATCTCAGCAATATATATTCGGTTACGATCTTTGCGTTTCTAGGGGCGATGCTGGCCACGGGAGTAATCCTTCTGCTATCTGCCATCAGGAAGCTCTCATCAGAGGCGATAATACTTGCTGGGGTGGCTTTGTCCTCGCTCTTTGTCTCCGGGACCATACTTCTGCAGTATTTTGCCAGCGACATTGAGGTCGCCTCGATAGTTTTCTGGACCTTCGGAGATGTCGGCCGGCTTAACTGGCGTGAGGTCACCATTTGTTTTGGGGCCGCAATCCTTGTAACAGCCTATTTTGTCATCAATCGCTGGAACCTCAATGCGTTATCCGCAGGCGACGATGTCGCCGGTTCACTGGGAGTGAATGTGACCATAGCCAGGATCACAGGCATGATCATGGCCACCCTGGTCACTGCCCTGATCACCGCGTTCATGGGTGTAATCGCATTTCTTGGCCTGTTGGCGCCGCATATCGCACGCCGTCTGGTAGGACCGGACCATCGTTTTCTGATACCTCACTCCTGCGTGATCGGATCGCTATTGTTGCTGGTGGCAGACACTCTGGGGCGAACGCTAATCGGGGCGGGCACATTACCTGTTGGCGTGCTCACATCTTTCATGGGCGCTCCGCTGTTCCTGTATCTTCTCGTCAGAGGCTACCAGAAATGATCCTATCTGTTCAGGGCATAAGCTTCCGTTATAACAGTTCACCGGTCCTGGACGGAGTGAGTTTCGAACTCGGGCGCGGTCAGGCTCTAGGGGTGCTAGGCGTTAACGGCGCAGGTAAGTCCACACTCCTGAAGTGTATAAACAAAATCCTCAAGCCCACGCACGGATCCATACTGCTTAATCACGAAGACATCCTCAGCCTCAGCGGGACTCGAATCGCCCGCAGGATGGGTTATGTCCCGCAGAAATATTCTGAGGACACCCTGACAGTGTTCGACACGGTTCTGCTTGGTCGAAAACCTCACATAAAATGGTCGGCGGTCAAGAGGGACTATGAAATAGTGGAGACGATACTTCACACCATGAAGCTGGACCGGTTTGCTCTTAGAAAAGTTTCTGAGCTAAGTGGAGGTGAGTCCCAGAAGGTCATAATTGCCAGGGCTCTTGCCCAGGAACCGGACATCCTTTTGTTGGACGAGCCCACAAGCAATCTGGACCTCAAGAACCAGATAGATGTAATGAATCTCATCCGGGATGTGGTGCGCAATCATGATGTTTCGGTGATCGTCACGATGCATGATCTGAATCTTGCAATGCGATTCACGGACAGCCTGCTCATGATCAGGGATAACACTGTCTACTGCTGCATCCCGCCCGACAGGGTAACACCTGAAATAATTCATGATGTCTATGGCATCGACGTCATCCTGGCTGATGTGAACGGCTACCCGGTAGTGGTTCCGGTTGGGAATCATGACGTGGCGCATCCGGCGCATCACTGAAACAAGTCTTTCATTGAAATAAACACCTGTGATTACGACTCATGAAAGGGGAGAGTGAATGAGAATACTGCACACCATATTAATCGCTTTTTTGAGCCTTTTATTTGTTCCGGAGTGTTCCTTTTCACAGAAACCCACAATCGAGATAAAGGACACTGCAGGCAGAATGGTTAAGGCTCCCGTCAACCCCGACAGGATAGTGTGCCTTGGTCCTGGAAGCCTCAGGCAGATTGTTTATCTTGGCAGACAGGACAGGCTGGTGGGCATAGAGCAGTTCGAGAAGGGCTCATCGTACGGCAGGCCCTATCTTCTGGCCAATCCTCAACTGACCCAACTTCCTGTGATTGCGCCGGGAGGTGGGAAAAATACCAATTCCGACCCTGATCTTGAGGCGACGCTCAAGGTTAAACCAGAGGTCATATTCATATCCTACATGGAGCCGGCCAAGGCGGACGCATTACAGGGGAAGCTGGGAATACCTGTCGTGGTTTTGACTCAGGGAAGGTTCGCAGGGTTTGACGAGAGGATGTTCGATTCCCTGCTCGTGGCGGCAAAGGTATTGCAGGCCGAAGAAAGGGCTGAGGCCGTAATCCGTTTCGTCAGGGAATCACGGGCTGATCTTGAAAAACGTGTCGGCGACGTCTCTTCCAGGCCCGGTCCGACCGTTTATGTCGGAGGCGTCGGATTCAAAGGTCAACAGGGTATAGAAAGCAGTGACTCAGACTATACACCCCTGGAATGGATTAAGGCCAATCAGGTAGTCAAGAGTCTAAACAGGCCCGAGCATGTCTTCATAAACAAGGAACAGTTACTCGCATGGAATCCCGATGTAATTTTCGTTGACGGCAGTGGGCTCATGCCCATTCTGCAGGATTACCGGAAGAACCAGAGCTTTTATATGTCTCTAAAGGCTGTGAAGGAAGCCTCCAGTTATGTCCTTTTCCCATTCGTCTTTTACGTTGCTAATGTCGATACTGCTATCGTGGACGCTTACGCTGCAGGCAAGGTATTGTATCCGGACAGGTTCTCCGACATAGACGTCAAGGCTAATGCGGACAGGATATACTCTTTCTTTCTAAATAAACCTGTCTACGATTTGATGGAGAAGGATTTCGGAGCATTGCTAAGGAATGATTTCTTGGGTTTGACAAAGTAAACGAACAGGGCAGTGGTTTAACGCACAGACATCTCTTCGCCAATGGCATTGGAGAATGCGGCAAATTCAAATGGTGAGAGAGTTTCGGCGCGACGTCCCAGATCTATGCCGGAGCGGTCTGCAGCCCTCTGGAATCCGTCTGCGTCCAGACCTGGAGCTAGCATTGACTTGAGATTGTTCCTGAGGGTTTTACGTCTGGCGGAAAACGCTGTTTTGACCAATCGGGTGAGAAGCTTGTAGTCTGAAACATGGATTTGGGGGTTCTCGTAGAAATCTATGCGGATGAGAGTTGAATCGACGGCCGGCGCGGGATAGAAAGCCCGTCCGGGTATGTCGAAGAGGGCCCGAACGGTTGATCTTACACCCAAAAGAGCGCTTAGGGTCCCATACTCCTTTCCACCGGGCTCGGCCATGAAACGGTCAGCCACCTCTTTCTGGAGCATTATCGTCAGTGATCCAAATATGTCGCTATTGTCCTGAAACATGAAGACAAGTCGGCTGGAAACACTGTAAGGCAGGTTAGCCACAACACGGAGCCTCCCTACCCTCCCGGCAAGTTCACGGAAATTGAATTTGAGGGCGTCAGCGTGTACTAACTCAACATTTTCCACTCCCCCGAATTTGCTTTGCAACTCCCTGAAAAAACCGGAGTCTATCTCTATGGCGATTACCCTTGCCCCAGAATCGGCCAGCGCCTTGGTCAGCGCCCCCAAACCGGCGCCTACCTCTACAATATATTCACCAGGAGTCACCTGCGCAGCGGAAATAATCCTTTCGAGGTACTGAACGTCAACAAGCAGGTTCTGGCCCAGCCACTTCTTTGGCGACAGCTTCTTTTCCCTGAATGTTTTTATTGTTTCATGGACTGATGACAATTTGGCGCCTCGTGATAGGTCTTATTTCCCGACGCAGAATCTCTCGAAGATCCTGTCCAGAACATCATCCGTAAATTTGCCGCCTGTTATTTCATCTATCCTATCACAGGCCGATTTTATCTCAAACGAGACCAACTCCAGCGCTGACTTTTTTTCCAGAAGATCAATTGCAGTCCGGACATTCTGTGCGGCTGACCGCATTAGCAAAATGGCCCTTTCGTTGAGGCTACCCCTGTCGCTGAAATCAACCGATCCATGGATGGATTCCGCCAGTAGCGATATGGCCGATCTAAGCTCATCCACACCCCAGCCTTCCCTGGCGCTAATCCTGACAGTCTCATGGCTTGCCTGCAGAGGCTTGGGTATGTGAAATTGACCGGATTCAATATCAATCTTGTTAATCACAACAAGTCCTGGCTTAGTCCCTGCAGATTCGAGCAATTTAATATCATCAGCGTCCAGCGGGCTTGAAGCGTCAGTGACCAAAAGGAGCATATCGCTTTTATCGAGCCATTGAAGCGTGCGGCTTATACCTTGCTCTTCCAGTGGATCGGGCTTTTGTCTTATTCCGGCGGTATCCCCGATTCTGATGGAGATTCCGTTTATGTAGGCTTTCTCAGACACCGGGTCGCGGGTTGTTCCAGGGGTCGGTGATGTGATCATTCGGTCTGAGCCTAACAATAAATTGAATAGTGTTGATTTACCAACGTTCGGCTTGCCAATTATCACAGCGGTGAGGCCTCTCCTTGCGAATCGTCCCGAATCCGCAGACTTCACCAAATCGCTCATCTGTTTGTGAATCCCGCAGAGACTGTCTATCGGGTGTGGAGCCACCCCCTCCTCATCGTCATCAAAGTCCAGGAAGGCCTCTATCTCGGCTCCGATGTCTTTTAGCCATGAGGATAACGATGAGATTTCACCGGACAGCCTCTTGTCAATTCGCATACGCGCGTCATCGGCCTGTTGAGCCGTCTCGGCTTCTATCAGTTCCATCACTGCTTCGGCCTGTATGAGGTCCATTCTCCCGGATAGAAAGGCCCTTCGGGTGAATTCGCCGCGTTGAGCCAGGCGAGCGCCTAGAGAAATAACCAGGTTGATCGTTTCATTGAGAATGACCGGACTACCGTGCAGACTCAACTCAACAACATCCTCGCCAGTATATGAACCCGGACCAGGCATTAGAACCGCAATGCCGTCGTCTATGAGCCTTCCGGATTCCGGATGAATCACGAAACCGTACGTGGCCCGACGATCATGTAGCCGAATTTCAGATCCGCTTCCGGATTTAAATATGGAATTAATTATGTTGACGGAATGGGGACCACTGACTCGGATCAGACCTACTCCAGAGCGCCCCGGAGGGCTGCTCAGCGCAACTATGGTGTCATTCTCGTATTCCGTATTCGACATGCTGTGATTCAAATCTTTTGACTATCCGCTGCAAGAAGCTCACATGTTGGCGCCGTTGCGTTAACTGAGGCTGACCAACCGGCTATCAGGTAAGTTACGTCTTGATCAGCAAGAGGCAATACCGGAGTTGGACGGCCCACAAATTAATAGAGGCGGTGTGAGCCGCCTCAGGTTATTCAAGTAGCTATTGATTATGGATGTATCCTCGTACAAGGCGCATACTGCCTGCGAGGAGAATTCCCTGCCGGCGTTCGGCGCGTTTAAGGCCGATGTACCGGAAATCAGGGGAATAGGCTTGTTACTTTGCTTCCGCCTCCTGGGCCTGTGCAGCGGCGTCCTCTTTCTTGGGCGCCAGAACGGTAGCCAGGGCCACAGATGCGTCGGTAGCCGCCTTTACGCCTTCAGGCAACGTGATTTGACCGACGTGGATTGAATGCCCCATCTCAATTTTGGATACATCAACAACTATGACGTCAGGTATGTTGTCCGGCAGACATGAAACCCGGATCTCTCTTGCTGCAACCTGGAACATTCCACCTTTTTCGACGCCAATCGCTTTTCCTACGAACTCGAGCGGGCTCACCACCTCTATCGGTTCATCCATGAAGACCTGAATAAAGTCCAGATGAAGCACTTTCCCATCGACCGGTCGAGTCTGTCTGTCCTTTAGCAAGGCGATCTTGGTTATTTCACCTGCGTCAGTCGCTATCTTAAGATCGAAGAGGGGGTTGTGGCCGGCCTTTTCCATCTGTGTTACGAAATCATGAGTGTCTACGGCCAGGTTAATGGGCTCGGCCTTCTTCCCGTAGAAAATTGCCGGAGCCTTGGCCATCATTCTCAATCTCCTGGCAGGGCCTTTGCCAGTCTCGTATCTTTGCTCGACATTCAATGTAATCTTGTTCACTACGCCTCCATGCTTTCGGGACTACGGACTCTTCGTCTATCGAGCGCGGCCCCAACTGTTCATTATACAAATAATTCAGAGACTGAAACTTCTCTGTGAATTCTGCTTATGGCTTCACCCAACAACGGGGCTACCGATTCAACCTGCAACTTTGGACACATGGCGGCTTTCTCAACCGTCGGGATCGTATCCGTTATATACAGTTTCTGGATTGGTGAATCATTAATGCGCTTGACCGCCTCACCTGAAAGGACCGGGTGCGAACAGCAGGCGCTGATTTTCTTGGCCCCTGCATGCTCAAGAGCGACAGCAGCCTTTACAAGAGTGCCGGCGGTGTCCACCATGTCGTCAAGCAACACGGCGTTCTTACCGCTAACATCTCCAATGACATTCATCACTTCGGACTCATTGGGTTTTGAACGCCTCTTGTCGATAATGGCAAGATTAGCGCCTACACGCTTGGCAAAAGCCCGAGCCCTCTCCACACCTCCGGCGTCAGGCGAAACCACCACACAGTCGGCTCCGGCGTTCTCGGACCTGATTGATTCCGCCATTATGGGACCGGCGTACAAATGATCGACAGGGATATCAAAGAAGCCCTGGATCTGTCCGGCGTGAAGATCAATCGTCAGAACACGGTCTGCGCCTGCGGCCGTGATGATGTCCGCGATGAGCTTGGCGGTAATCGGAGCGCGACTCGCTACCTTCCTGTCCTGACGCGCATAACCGTAATACGGCATGACAGCTGTCACACGACTGGCCGACGCCCTCTTTAAGGCGTCTATCATAACCAGCAATTCCATGATGTTGTCATTGACAGGATAGCATGTGGACTGGACTACAAATACGTCCATTCCACGAACATTCTCTTTGAACTCAACCTGTATCTCACCATCGCTGAAGTGCCCAACCATAACCATTCCCAAAGGAATGCCCATGTACCTGGTGATGTCCTCTGCAAGCGGTATATTCGAATTACCAGAGAATATCTTAAGCCCTACTCTCATTTCGATGTCCTCTGCGACGAGAAAACTATCTGTAAAACAGTCATATTATGACGATAGACTTAAAGTGTCAACACAATAATATAATAGCAGGCAGGACGCTCTATGGCGGGGGCTGTTTGCCGTACAGGCGGTTTTATGTTATTTTGGTTAAGTGGACCATATTGTATGAGGGAGGTTGTCGAATGAAAACACTCAGGGTGTTTTTCTCGATTATGATAATTGTCGCTTTTGCGTCTCCGATGGCTTTCTCAGCCACTACCGAGAGAATATCCACTACCCCCAGGACCGTTTACAACAAGACACATCAGTGCGTGATGGTATGCCAGGGTGAAAGACCTGCGCTGGAAACACTGGAAACAGGTCTGGCCTATCTTCTGGATATACCGTTGGCGCTCATCAGCCCGGTGACCTGTCCGATAGTCACCCCACTGCTGGAGAAATATGACTCGGGCCCTGACAGGACGTATTATAAAAAAACACGCTAACCGGGTGCATTAATCCGTTTAATTGGAATTGGACGGTCTGGCTGCCTTGTCCGTGTTGGCTTGGGCCGGTTAGAAGGCCTGTTTGTATGCAGGAAGCCAGGCCCCTGGAATTTTCGGTGATGGATGTTTGCCGGTCGGAATGATTTTTCACAGGAACGTCGCGCCATCAGACTTCCAGCACGCCCGTGCCTTCATGTCCCGACATTGTTGAGAGATCATTTTAGCACGAAACACTTTTCGTCGCCGACCTCACCCTTAACATGGGCCTCAAGTTGCTTTGCGGGTATTTCCTTCAGACGGTAAACTATTTCCCACTCTTTGGTTACCTTGCTCCACGAATACTGGTCAAGAGCTATCTTCTTTCCCTTCTGAATGTACAGGAGCATGTACCATCCGCCATAGAGCTTGGAGAAACAGGTTTTAACATGTTTTACGTTGGGGATCTGCCTTGCAAACTCAAGCGCGTGGCGGTTCACTTCGTCCTTTTCAATCATGTCCATGGGTGTATCGCCCTGGGCCGGGGGCTGGGTGGTCATCTGGGACTTCAACTGTTGCGGCGGAGGGGGTGGTTCGAGGAGCTTCTTGAGTTCCTCATCCGAGGCTCCCTGTGGCCTCTGGGCCGACTGAGCCGTCGATTGAGCAGGCTCTGTTTTGGCCTTTTGTGGATCGGTCAGTTTGGGGTCGGTTTTTGTGAACAGTGAACCGACCGAACAGCCCAGGCAGGCGCAGGCCAGAAGCGAAACGATTAGCCGGGGAAACTTAAACAGGCGTATCATTAATTGGTCCCAGTGGTTCAAAAATAAATGGAAGATTGATGTATCATAGCACTTCAGGCGCTATTTTTCAATGCTTACCTAGCCTCGAATAATTCCCGCCGTCCACGTAGTAATTACTGCGGCTTGATCTT
>CALDNG010000120.1 GCA_937915285.1 uncultured Desulfomonile sp.
TCCAAGGAACTACCGTGGTGAAATTGTTGCCCTCGGAGAGGGCTATCCAGCTCTATTACAAGTATCGCAGAAAAAGTTACGATTTGCAGTGGTCTATGGATCCGGGCTACAGGAAAGGTCTAAAAAAGCTCGTTGATTTGGTCATCGAGAAGGATGACATGGTTTTAGATGTTGGTTGTGGCACGGCTTCAGCAACTGTGGTAGCTGCGGATAGGGCCAGAGAGGTAGTGGGGATTGATCTATCTCCGGACATGATTGAGTTGGCGGTAGAAAAGGTAAGAAAGAAAGGTTTGGAGAACACCTGTCTTTTTGCGACATCGGTTGAGGATTATTGCCCTGAAAAACCTTTCGACAAGGTTATAAGCTCTTTCATGATTCCTCACGTCAAACCCGAGTTCCGCCCCTCTATATATGCGTGCATGTTCAATTTCCTCAAGCCTGGTGGCACAGTGGGTCTTTTCGGCTCACGCGGTGAGGTGTGCCCGGTCTATGAAACGCGTGAAGAAATTGAAGAAAACCTGACTCGTTCAGGATTCACGGATATTCAGCTTCATGACGTTTATGACATTTACCGCATAGCCGTAGCAAAAAAGCCTGAATAAAATATCAGAAAAAATAGGAAAGCCCCATGACCTTGGTGATGGGGCTTTTTTCATTTGCGCTCGAGAAAATCGTTAAGAATCTAGAAATCCGGTGTCAACACGATGCGTTTGGTGAGTCCCCCACTGTGGGCATCCTCAAAAGCTTTCTGGATTGTAGACATCGGTCTGGTTTCCAAAAGAGGATCTATCTGTATCTGACCAGACTGGACCATCTCAAGAACTTTTGGATAGTACTTGGGCAGACAACCCCAGGTGCCAATGATGTCGGCGTCAAATGCCATCAGCTTGGACATCATATACTGGTTTTTCTGCATGCCGAATCCAACGATCACCAACTTTCCGATGAAACCGAGCAGTCCCAGTGCTATGTCCTGAGCCGCTCCAACGCCGGTGCATTCAAATATCTTCCAACCAACATTATGCTTCACGCCGGCCTGTTTGGCTATGGCCTTGAATTCTTCCTGGATTTGCTTGAAATCTTTGCCCTTTGAATTAATAACATAATCAGCTCCCAACTCCAGGGCGCGTTTCAGTTTGTCTTCGTGGCGCGCCATTCCAACGATGGGACCAGCGCCAAGAGCCTTTGCGACCTGTGCCATGTAGACTCCGACGCCACCTGTGATACCAACAATCAATACAGGATCCTTGGGGGCCAACTCTGCTCGCATGGCAGCCTGGTAGGGAGTAGTCCCAGCGTCGGCTACCACTGCAAAATTCTCCAGCGGTCTGCCTTTAAGGTCTTCTATCACGCAAAGATCTGCGGCAGGAACGGGAATATGGCTAGAGAATCCGCCATACATGCCCAAGGAATTTCCTGGCATTTTTTGAGCAAGGCAGCGGTTCCCACGCCCTTTGGCGCATATATCGCAAGAGTTACAGGGCATCACCGCTGGAACTATTACTTTCTTGCCGATCCAGGCTTCCGAACCGGGGCCAGCCGCCACTACCTCTCCCGAAATTTCGTGTCCCAGGGTCAACGGTGGTTTCGTAACCGTAGGAACTCCATCGTAAAAATAGGATAAGTCAGTGTGGCATACTCCACATCCCGCTATCTTGACAAGAACATCACCTGAGGTAAGTTCGGGGACAGGAATTTCTTTTTTCTCCAGAACGCCTGGCCCTGTTACTTTCCTGGTCTCTTTGTCGAAGGTTGGGCCCGTGACCATCTGCCACGTCATAATACTAGTTGGAACGCTCACCATTGCACCTCCTGGTATGAGTGGGGCTAAAATTGCCTTTTTTGAGTAAGAATTTTTACTTAAATCGGGGCAGGCTATTAGTTTCCATTACAAAAATATGACGTGAACGATGCTTCTGTCAAGCGAAAAAACGTATCATCCAGAAGTCCGACACCTGAGCACTAACCATTTAATTTAACAAACATATACCAAGGTTGCGCTAGTGGGCTACGATTAGTGCAGTTCACTATAAGAAACTTTCTTGCTCAATAATTATTCACGTAAGCCTGAAGAACATCCATGGCGCTAAGTGTAACTGCCCCAGGCTTGCCATTACCTATTACATGTTCATCGAGCCTTGTCACTGGCAGGATGTTTCTAGTAGTAGAAGCCATGAAGCATTCGGAAAAATGATCCAGTTCAGTCATCCTGATGTGACCTTCCTTCAAACTGAAATCTTTGAGAGGAGCGATCAATTCAAATATTACCTTCCGGGTAACGCTCTCAAGGATTCTGCCATCAAGAGGCGGTGTAACAATTTCTCCGGACGCGTTGACAAAAAAAATGGTGAATGTGGATCCTTCCAGAATAGTATCCTTGTCTTCCGGGCATAGAAATAGTGTGTCATATGCCTGTTTTTCCGGCACAACCGTCTGGTGGGCCATGATTGCGCCGATGTAGTTGAGCAATTTCACACCAGGAAACATCCTCTGATGCGAATACGTGGCAAGCGCAACACCATCCCTATACGCTTCCGGAGTTGGGGGAACCATTTTCTGTACAGCTACGTAGAGATGTGCGCCAGACCCAGACTGCTTCATGGTTGCGCCTTCAAGCCCTCCACTGAAAATGATGTCCAATAGAAGGTCTGATCCATCGGCTAAAGTCAGATTCTTGTCCACTACTTCCTGGAGCAGTCCTTGAAGTGTCCTGCGATCCATAGGTGGCATCATGTAGATGGATTTGGCCGATTTATAGAGGCGGTCGAGATGATCCTCGAGCCTGAAAATTTTCCCGTTCACAGTGCGACATGCAGTAAAAATTCTATATCCTCTGATGGTCCCACTAATGTCATCCCAGAAAGGTAGAGACAGATCGTTTGTGTCTACAAAAGCGTTTCTTTGATACGAAATCATTTTATTCCCTGCTCAATCACAAGATTCTTGAGGCCCATTTCAAGTAGCCCTGCCCCACTGATTCGCGTATTATGATGAATGCAGTAGAGCCGAGCGTTCCGCCAATTGAGTCAGCAACAACATCTCCGAATTCCGAATATCTCCCATCAACAAATAACTGATGGACCTCGTCACTGACTCCATAAAGAGCACAAAAAATTGTTGATAGCAAAACAAAATTGGCTCGTCCCAGGTTTTGTGGTTTCAGGACTGTCAGGCTTCTGGCTACAAGGAATCCGAGTCCTGAATACACCACGACATGAATAATTTTGTCGGAGATGGGAATTTTTGGCGTTGAATCTCCGGTCAGACCTGACAGAAAGTAGATGACGACACAATACAGTATGACGGGCAGAATATATTTTAGTTTTCTGCTCATTTCAGGCTGGATTCCCCCAGGGTTGACCGGACCTGGTATTTTTTTGGAGAGCGCTCAGGCTAAGCAGCTTGGCCGCAACATTTCTTGTATTTTTTTCCCGAACCGCAAGGACACGGAGCATTTCTTCCTATTTTTTGTTCAGACCTTTTCTTTGTCTTGGGGGAAGATGAACCGGATGTCAGGTTTTCGTGTATAACATTCATTTCTTTATCACGAGCGGTAGCAAGCTCGTCCAGTTCATTATGAGTAGCTATCTTGACGAGGAAAAGATTCCTGACCGATTCAGCCTTGATTCTGTGGCTCATTTC
Organism: uncultured Desulfomonile sp.; assembly: GCA_937915285.1. Classification (GTDB taxonomy): domain Bacteria; phylum Desulfobacterota; class Desulfomonilia; order Desulfomonilales; family Desulfomonilaceae; genus CAITZA01. The sequence continues at coordinate 3,643 of CALDNG010000120.1, forward strand.
CAGAAAGAGTTCATAACCCTCTTTTTGGTACTCCTTCAGAGGGTCACGCTGCCCATATCCTCTAAGGCCTATTCCATCCTTGAGATGATCCATGCTCAACAGGTGGTCTTTCCACTGATTGTCCACCGCCTGCAACATGATGAACTTTTCCAGCTCTCTCATTACGTCGGGAGAAATTTCCGTTTCTCTCTGATCGTAATAGGCCTTGGCCAACTCCATGATGTGTTCTTCAATACCGGTTTTGTTGCGTTCATTATCAGGCAGGGCATCAAGATCGAATTTTATACCGAACTGAGCCCAGAGATTTTCTTCGAGCGATTTCAAATCCCAGTCTTCCGGATGCGCTTTTTCATCGATATGCCTGTCGACTATTTCCTCAACCAGGTCCTCGGTCATCTCGAGAACGTTCTCTTTGAGGTTCGCTCCGCCCAGAATGAATCGTCTTTGCGAGTAAACAACTTCCCGTTGCTTGTTCATAACATCGTCAAATTCCAACAAGTGCTTCCGGATTTCAAAATTGTGCCCCTCGACCTTTTTCTGGGCATTTTCTATAGCTTTTGTGGTGTACTTGTGCTCAATGGGTTCGCCCTCTTCCATGCCGACCCGCTCCATGATCATTTTGACACGTTCACCACCGAATATTCTCATCAAATCATCCTCGAGCGAGAGGTAGAAACGACTCGATCCTGGGTCTCCCTGACGACCAGAGCGGCCTCTGAGCTGATTATCAATACGTCGTGCTTCATGTCTTTCTGTACCCAGAATGTGCAGACCGCCAGCGTCTAGCACCTTGTTACGTTCATCCTCGCACATCTGGGTGAATTCGCTGAGCGCATCGGCATATTCTTCAGGCTTTTCATTCTTGTTGACCCGGGCATTTGCCAGGAACTTCGGGTTGCCACCGAGGATGATGTCTGTTCCTCGTCCAGCCATATTCGTCGATATAGTCACAGCCTTGTATCTGCCCGCCTGCGCCACGATCTCAGCCTCTAGCGCATGGTTTTTCGCATTTAGGATGTTGTGGTGGATTCCAAGCTTTTTCAGACGCTTTGAAAGTTCCTCGGATTTTTCTATTGATATTGTCCCGACCAGAACAGGTTGACCCGCCTTGCTCAATTCCCTTATTTCGCTAATGACAGCTTCAAACTTTTCGGTCTCCGTTTTGTAGATCAGATCAGACCTGTCTTGCCTAATCATGGGAAGATTGGTAGGAATCACAACGACTTCAAGATTGTAGATTTTCTTGAATTCAGCAGCCTCAGTATCTGCTGTTCCAGTCATGCCGGCTAGCTTTTGATACATTCTAAAATAGTTCTGAAATGTTATGGTGGCCAAGGTCTGGTTTTCATTTTCAATTTTTACGGATTCCTTGGCTTCGAGGGCCTGATGCAAACCATCCGAATACCTGCGGCCGGGCATGAGACGACCGGTAAATTCGTCAACTATTACTACCTGCCCATCTTTGATAATGTAATCTACGTCTCGTTTGAACAGGGTGTGGGCTTTTAATGCCTGATTCACGTGGTGGAGGGTCTCCATCTGTGAAGGGTCGTAGAGGTTGGTAACGCCTAGCGACCGCTCGACCCTGGCTATTCCCTCTTCAGTGAGCGCAACACTTCTCGCCTTCTCGTCAAGGGTAAAGTGAACATCCTTCTGAAGTCCCGGAATAACCCTGTTGATCCGGAAGTATCTGTCGGTGTTTTCATGGGTTGGTCCAGATATTATCAACGGCGTCCTGGCCTCATCAATCAGAATGCTGTCCACCTCATCCACTATTGAGTAATGCAGATCTCTCTGGACATAATCAGCGAGGGAGAACTTCATGTTGTCCCTCAAATAATCAAATCCGAATTCGTTATTAGTCCCGTAAGTTACGTCACATTCATAGGCCTGGCGCCTCTGTTCATCGCTGAGATCATGAACTATGACACCCACAGAAAGGCCCAGAAAATTGTATATTGCGCTCATCCATTCGGCATCACGTTGCGCCAGGTAATCGTTCACCGTAACAACATGGACCCCTTTTCCAGTAAGCGCATTAAGGTAAACTGCGAGAGTGGCCGCCAGAGTCTTGCCCTCACCGGTTTTCATTTCAGCAATCTTACCCTGATGCAACACGGCTCCACCGATAAGCTGAGCATCAAAATGGCGCATTCCAAGCGTTCTGACAGAAGCTTCTCTTACTAAGGCAAAAGCTTCGGGAAGCAAGTCATCTTCTGTTTCACCACTATCAAGGCGTGAACTGAATTCATTGGTCTTCAGTAGCATCTGTTCGTCAGTCAATCCCTTGATCGAAGGCTCCAATTCGTTAATGGCCCTTACTAACGGATCGATCTTTTTAAGATCCCTGTCATTTTTGCTTCCAAAAAGTCTCTTGGCCAGAGATGCAAACATTTTTATAACTAACTCCTCACAACGAAATATGAGATTGGATTCTATTCATGGCCAGATTTGACCGGTGGGTAGTAAAATCTACACTGGTCAATCCCTTAAAAACGGCAAATCTGTAACACACGCGTACGGCAGTGTCAACCTGACCACCCTTAAAGATTGACAGATATCAGAGACTTTTGTTTCCGCTGGCAACAGCTGATGATACCCCCCGAGGGCAGGTCAGGTACGAGGGGATGACCCTTCATTTGGGCAATTGATTCAGCGCTCAAGACCTAGCAACTTCAAAAGGCTTCCAACCTATAATCCTAGCCGTTTGAAAGTTCATGCACGATTTACATTTTTAGTTCAGCGTTGCGAACAAAAATGTGATTCGATTGCAGTCATAAGTCCGTCAATGGTGTATTCAGAGGCTTCCAGGGATGGCTCAAGACCGAATTCACGAATGGTTGCTGAAGTGATAGGACCAATTGAGGCTATTACAACATCCTTTAGAAGTCCCTGGAGATCCTGTTTACCAACCAGTTCCACGAAATGGCTGACAGTGGATGACGAAGTAAAGGTGATCACGTCTATGTCTCTGTGCCCAAGGGAATCTTTAACTGAAATAACATCGGCCTCATCCGGCAGTTCAGTCCTGTAAACAGTGACGAGTTTAACGGAGCCTCCGCGTTTCTGGATTCCCTCAGGCAGTATTTCCCTGGCCTTTTCGGCCCGTGGGATCAGAAAAGTTTTTCCCTGTATATCCTGTTCGTCAAGGGCCTCCAAAACCCCCTCAGCCACGAATTGATCGCCAAGCAACTCAACCTTGATTCCACGATTCTGGATGGCCTTTGCCGTAATTGGGCCTATGGCTCCAAATTTCGGCCCAGCCAGATCGCGAATATCGAGGCCTGTTTCAAAAAATCTTTTGAAAAAGCCCTCAACTCCGTTGACTGAGGTAAAAATTATCCAGTCAAAACTACCTGCCGAGGATATTGCCTCATCCAGCTCCGAAAAATCATGTGGCTCCTTGATCTGGATTGTAGGAAACAGTACTGGTTTGCCTGCCTGGCTCAATACCCTGTCAGCCATTTTTTTTGACTGTTCTTTGCTCCTTGTGATCAATACCCTTTTCCCGAACAAGGGTTTGTTTTCATACCAGTCAAGCGTTGGTTTGAGGGAAGCCACCGATCCTACTATCAGGACAGCAGGCGCCTTGAACTTTCGTGCCACGCACTCGTCGGCTATGTTTCCAAGGCAACTCAAAAAGGACGACTGATCCGGTGTTGTTCCCCATCTGACCAGGGCAGCCGGGGTGTCCGGGCTCATTCCGTTGGCAATCAGGGATGAAGTTATTGTGGCCAGATTCTTTATTCCCATCAGGAACACAAGTGATCCACGTGATCCGGCCAGATTAGCCCAGTCAATGGATGAATGTTCCTTGTCCGGATTTTCGTGGCCTGTCACGAAAGTGACCATTGAAGCATGATCCCGGTGGGTGACAGGTATTCCGGCATAGGCCGGCGCAGCCACTGCGCTTGTAACACCAGGCACTACTTCAAAGGGAATCCCGGCCTTAACTAATTCCTCTGCCTCCTCGGCCCCGCGTCCAAACACATACGGGTCGCCGCCTTTGAGCCGCACCACGCTCTTATATTCTCTGGCCTTACGGACCAGAAGCTGATTGATTTCGACCTGCTCTAGGGTATGTTTTTTGCCAGTCTTGCCGACGTAGACAAGTTCGGCCCCTGGTTTGGCCTCTTTAACAAACTCCTGTCCGGCTAGATAATCATATATGATTGCATCGGCCTGTCTTATCTTCTCGAGGGCCTTTACAGTTATTAGACCTGGATCTCCAGGGCCGGAACCTATTAAATAAACCGTACCGAGCTTGCTTGTAGTTGCATTTGCCGTTTTATCCGAAGGCATATCCTTTTTCCATTCTACATTTTAGTGAATCAATATTACTGACCCAATTCCCAATTCCTGCCCAGCGCTTCTCTAAGAATGTCGGCTGCTCCAAGACTTATGAGACGATCGGCCATGTTCGTCCCGACCCGACTATCAGTATCCGTACCATGATAGCTATCCCTAATGATTTGGGCTCCGTCGGGATGAGCGACTGCAGCATCAAGCGACAGAACGCCATTGTTGAACTTGCAGTGCGCCGCCATGGGAACCTGGCATCCCCCGCCCATTCTCCTGAGAAATGCCCTTTCCACTTCAACACATAATGCGGTGGCGTGATGGTCCAGCTTAGCGGCTATAGAGTTTGTCTTTTCGTCATCAACCCTAGTCTCGATTCCGATTGCGCCCTGACCGATCGCTGGCAGCATGGTCCCGGTGTCCAGGTAATTGGTGATTCTATCGGAAAAACCCATCCGAATGACTCCGGCTGCCGCCAGAAGCACCCCGTTCAGATGTTCGGTTTCAATCTTCCTTATCCGGGTATCAACGTTTCCTCTAATGGAAATGACTTTCAGTTCAGGGTACTTACCCAAGAGAAAAGCTCTACGCCTTAGACTGGAAGTTCCAACGACCGAACGATCTTTCAGTTTATCCAGCGGAGTTCCATCCCCTGATATAAATACATCCCTGGCGTCTTCCCTCTGAAGTATGGCCGAAATGACAAGTCCATTTGGCATCTCTGTAGGAACATCCTTCATGGAATGAACAGCCAGGTCTACCGAGCCCTCCAGCAATGCGTCTTCAATTTCCTTTGTAAATAAGCCCTTCCCTCCTATTTTGGAGAGAGGGGCGTCGAGTATCTTGTCTCCCTGAGTCTTGATTATAACAAGATCAACCGAAACTTCCGGATATGACCCGGTAATCATTGCCGCAACATGCCGCGCCTGCCATAGCGCTAATGCGCTGCCTCTAGTTCCTATTTTCAGCTTCATCTTCGAAGTTTTCTTCCACATCGTCGCGTTGGTTGGAAAATCCATGCAAATTGAACACCCGCTGAACTATATCGGCGTTCACTTCCCGTCGGTTACTGGATTTTGTTTTCTTTAGAAATGAAATCGGATCATGAGCGATTTTATTTATTATGGCCCTTGTGATCGCTTCCAGAACTTCACGCTGATTATCATCAAGCCTGGAAAGTTTGCCATTCATTTTGGCAATTTCGCGGGCTCTTATGGTTTCAAGCTTGTCCCTGAGCGCAACAATAGTCGGTGAGAAATCAAGTGTTTTTGTCCAGTTCATGAACTTGACGACCTCTTCGTTGACTATCTCCTCGGCCTTGAGGGCCTCGTTCATTCGCTCCCCGAGGTTCTCGCTCACGACTGCCTGAAGATCATCAATATTGTAGAGGTAAACACCGTCTATGTCGTTGACGTTAGGCTCGATGTCTCGTGGCACAGCGATGTCGATCATGAACATGGGTCTGTATTTTCTTGATTTCATGACACTTCTGACATCGGTTACCCTTATAATCGGCTCACAGGCGCCGGTGGATGATATTACAATATCCGCCTGAGTCAGCGCCTCAGACAATTGATTCACCCTGATTGCCTCGCCACCGAATTCATCGGCGAGCCTGCACGCATTTTCAAAGGTCCGGTTTGTAACGCAAATGGGCCTCATAACCTGTCCAATGAGGTGACGTGCTGTCAATTCCGCCATTTCCCCTGCGCCGATGAGCAAAACCGACTTTTCCTGCAGATCACCCAATATCTTTTTGGCCAACTCCACTGCAGCATAGGCGACAGACACCGCAGCGAGTCCGATTCCGGTTTCATTGCGAACTCTTTTTGCCGTGAAGAAAGCCCTGTGCATGAGTCTGCTCAGCGTGGGCCCTATGGTGCTTGCTGCGGAATCCCGTTTAAAACTGTCCTTCACCTGCCCCAGAATCTGCGGCTCACCCAGCACCATCGAATCAAGACTCGAAGCCACCCGGAAAACATGCCTGACTGCGTCAGCGCCTGTCTTGATGTATGAATATTTCTTCAGTAAAACCGGATCCACACCATTGATGTGGGCCACGGCGTTCAGCAGGTCGTGAACGGCGCTTTCAACCGGATCACAGCGCGCAATGACTTCAGAACGATTACATGTTGATATTATTATTGCTTCAAGGACACCTGGTACTGATTGGATCGTCCTCGTTATACTGCCCTCGACATTTGCTGGAAAGGTGACCTTTTCGCGGATGTCTACCGGAGCGGTTTTGTGGTTGAGTCCTATTACTGCTACGCCTGACGTCATGAGCCACTCATCCTCAACACAGGATTACGAAACGAGTGATGCCCAGTAAACAAAACGCTAACGCCTATAAAGGTGAACATCACAAGAATGAATCCCATGATAGCCATGATGGCCGCTTTCTTTCCACGCCACCCCAGAACAAGCCTCTGATGAACCATGGCCGCATAAGCGAACCACGTAATAAGGCTCCAGGTTTCTTTTGGATCCCAGCTCCAGTAGAAACCCCATGCGCTACCGGCCCACAAGGCCCCAGAAACAATTCCCACAGTCATCAGGAAGAAACCGATCGGTAGACCCCGTCGATTGATAATATCCAGTGTTTCCAGAGATGGCAGCAATTTGTGGATTCGTCCCAATCTTTTCTTCTTGATCAGACGTTCTTGAAATATATACATCAACCCACAAACCGCCATTAAGGCAAATACCGAATTGCCGGCCAGAGCCAGACTGACGTGAATTGGGAGCCACCAGCTATGCAAGACAGGAACTATCGGCTCCTTGATCTGAAATGACAGGGTAGCCCCGACTATCATCAGAACAGCCGAAATCGGTGTCGCCATGGCTCCGAAAAAAGGACTGGCGTCACGGTATTGCATCAAGAGAAACATCCCCGTAATTAACCACGCGAAAGCCGATAGGGCGTCAAACGGCGTGGCTAGAGGGAAGAACCCGGAGAAGAACGTTCGATGCAAAATTGACAATGAATGGCAGACAAACCCAGCCAAGGCCGACCACAACCCCGTAGGGCATTTCAATGATGAGGAGCCCAGCAAAAAAAGGAAAAAACTTACCGACGACACAAGATATAATGCTACAGCGCTCTTGAAAAAAATTAGGTCCAAATTGTCCTCTCACTGATCCAGGCAAGCCTTGCTCGCCAGGGCTCTGGCAACATCTACCTCAATGGGAAGAATCTCAGAGAGAATCATGGCAGCCCTGTCCAGATCATTGTTCCTGAGAGCCGGCAAAATCTGGGAATTCACAATTTCCAGGAAAACTTTCTTGTTGGCCTCCGAGTCACTGCCATTGATCACTATCTGTTTGCGGAGTTCGCCCATGAGTCTTGTCATCGTGGCATATTCAGGGCCAAACATCTTCTCAAGATCTTCACGTATTCGTCTGGCCAGCGCCGGCGAAGCTCCACCGGTGCTCACCGATATGATGAGGTCTCCCTGTGTTATGACCGCTGGGACGATAAAAGTGCACAAATCAGGAACATCCGCAATGTTGCACGGGATTCTTCTTCGCATTGCCTCGTTGCTAAGTTCGACGTTCACTTCCCTGATGTCTGTAGCCCCAAAAATGAGCGTTATCGGTTCAAATCTATCCAGGTGATGAGGCGAAAAATAATCCGAAACCCATGTTAAACGCTTACCAGGAAGCAACTCTGTGAGTTCATCGACGAGCTTGGGGGAAATTACAGCAACATTGGCGCCACTGTCCAACAAACTGGATATCTTCCTGAAAGCTACCCTGCCTCCACCGACTACCACAACCTGTTTGCCTTCAAGATTCATCATGACAGGGTAAGGTTTCATTTTTGATCACACTCCTTTAGGCTACAAACTAGCATATTAATTATTGGCCAATCAAGCCGCGTTGCCGTCTGACGGGCATGTTCCCAGTAAGAATCCGGGCCTAATTTAAAGCAAACGCATTCTATATGACCTTATGCTCAACATCTACCATACTGTCGGCGCCTCGAGAAGCCCGTTTCCTGAGCATGACACTCAATGATACTGCGTTTGGCCCCAAATGGAACATTGATTGATCATAGAACATGAAAGAGGCGACAGGTTGTGGGAGATTCTAATAGGGATTAGCTATGTTCAGCTACAAAATTCAGCCGTTATGTCTCCGGTGGGCGGGATCCCCAATACCACTATACCGTTTTGATTGGCAAGTCTTAGCATTTCCTCCGGATTTGGAGTGAGGGTTTTAAATGCCTCAACCGCCAGCACCAATGCTTTTGCCTCCACCATGCTCTGAATAGTAGATGGGCCTATTCCCGGAACGTCAAATCTCATGTCCTGGTTTGGCTTTGCCATTTTGACAACCACACAGCCTGAAGCTAGTTCCGCTGAACGCCGTATGACCCTGTCAGTCCCCTCTATTGCTTCGACGGCTATGACAGATGTCTTCTTGACAACAACAGTCTGACCGATGTCAAGAGCGCCTATTCCCAGCGCCATGTTTCGTCCGAATACGATGTCCCTGATTTGATCGGTGGAGGGTTTTCGTTTGGTGAGCACACCTAGCGGAGCCATTAAACGAGGCGCCCATCCGGTTATTTCTTCAATTACCAACCCCTCGCCGTGCATCTCATCGGCTATGGCCGCCAGAATGGTATCATCCCTCCAATCGGCGAGTGATCTGATGATTTTTAGGGCTCTTCTATCGGGCCTTAAACGCAACAGGTTCAACAGGTTGCTTTTCTCTATCTTCCCCGCCATCACAACTCTTGTGACACCATTTTTTTTTAGAGCGTCGATGGCCTTGCCAACCTGTCCCAGTTTAAGCCAACAGACTGTTGAGGCGGCCTTTTCAATGGCCGGATTAGTGAACCCGTCAAAGGCAATGGCTACAACTAAAAAACCACGTTGCAGCGCCTCTAGTCCGACATGTAGAGGAAGGTCTCCTGATCCGGATATCAGACCGATAGTTGGCATGGTTAGGCCGTTCGGAATGAATGTCTACTTAGTGAAACCCTGGCGGTTCCCCGTTTCGAAGTGGCAAGGAAATCGGCGAATTTCATGGCTTCAGGCGTATCGGACATTTCTTTCCTGATCTTGTCCACAGCCTCGTCAACCTTCAGGGAGGATCTGAAAGCCAATTTAAAAGCATGCTTCAAAACCCTGATAGTGGCAGACGAGAAACCGTTTCTTCTCAGGCCAACTTCGTTGAGACCATAAACATAAATCCTGGCGCCACTTGCAAGAGTGTAAGGCGGAACATCCTTGGCGACACCTGATACACCGCCTACAAGGGCATATTCCCCTACTCTGACAAACTGGTGCACAGCTACTATTCCCCCGAGAATGGCTCTTTCCCCAATCTCGATATGGCCACCGAGGTGGGCGGAATTAGCCATGATCACGCCCTTACCGAGAACGCAGTCATGCGCTACATGGCAGTAAGCCATGAGGTAACAATCATCCCCTATGACCGTTGTCTTCCTTCCTTTTATAGTACCCCGGTGGACGGTAACATACTCTCTGATGTTTACCCGGTCGCCGATCACTACAGTGGTGTCTTCCCCCCTGTAGGACAGGTCCTGAGGAGCTGCGCCAATTGAAGCGAATTGAGAAATTCTAACTCCAGATCCGATAGAGGTATGGCCTTCAACTACAACGTGAGGTCCTATTTCGCACCCTGCAGAAATGGTTACGTTTCCGCCGATTACAGAATACGCCCCAATTGAGACGTCATCAGTTATCATCGCTCCAGGATGAATTACCGCGGTTGGCTGAATCATGTTTTTTCCTTGGAATCTTTAATAACCAGCCGCTCTAACCTTCTAATTCTGTCGAGCAGATCCGGAAGCTTTTTAATGAGAGTCTGGACTCTGAGAAAAAGTTTGTGAGGCATGGCCGGCACTGACCCTGCCATGATGGCTCCGTCCGGCACATCCCTGTAGACACCGACTCGCGTGGCCAGAACTACCCTGTCTCCGACCTTTACGTGGTCTCTAATTCCGGCCTGGCCACCGGCCATGCAGTAAGCGCCAACGGATGAACTTCCTGCAATACCTACCTGGGACGCTAAAACGGTTCCAGGCCCAACAGTTACATTATGT
>CALDNG010000121.1 GCA_937915285.1 uncultured Desulfomonile sp.
TCTAAGCCACAAATTAAAGTGATGACCCAAAAAACTAACTTATGAGCCTCTTGCAAAAATGTTTTTTAGTCGACAGTCTGGTTATGGTATCACGTGACGGGCAGTGCTGTGATATTTTGAGTTAGGCAAAAAACCACTCTCTAAGCTGCTACCCGTGAAGCTACGCAAAGTAATATCATGGTTGATGGGCGACCTTCAAGGTCTTCTTTTCCCCCAGTTGGAGGAGTGTTGGGGCACACCGTTCACGCCCAAGGAACGGCAGCTTGTATCTGTGCTTGAGTTGATCAGTGTGTATCCACCAACACACCTGCCATACCAAGGGCGATTCGGCATCCGGTAGGCCTGTGCCCCTCATGGCCTGAGGCAACAATGACCGGCCATCTCCATTAACCTTCCATTATCAACTGAATAACCTCAACAAGCAGGCTCATTTTGCATGGTTTAGGCAGGAAGTTGAGCACATAGGGTTTGACAGCAAGGCTGAGTTCACTCTTGGGGTCGTGGCCCGTCAACACGATGGCCTTTACCATTGGATTTATCTTCAAAAGCTCCATCATGCAGTCACGCCCGTTCAATTCCGGCATGAGCATGTCCAGAATGACCAGACCTATGTCCGCCTGCCGTTCTTTATAAATATTCACAGCTTCGCGTCCGTTGGATGCCATAATGACGTCATAGCCGGCCGCCTCGAGAGCCGTTTGCTCCAGTCCGGCTACGAGGGATGAATCCTCAACCAAGAGTATGCCTTTCCCAGACTCCATCTGACACGTCGACGCATCTTGTTTGTCACGGAACGCCGGGGCCTCTATCTCTGGAAAATACAACTTAACCGTGGTCCCTCTACCCACCTCGCTGTCACATGTCACAAAACCGCCCCGCTGCTGGACAATACCTCTCATCACCGCCAGCCCAAGTCCCATGCCCTTGATGTCGCCACGCTCCTTCGTGCTGAAGAACGGCTCAAATACCTGCGGGAGAACGGCCTCGTCAATCCCCCTGCCGTTGTCCGTGACAGTGAGCAATACATGTGGTCCGGCCTTGGCCCCGTAATGGACTTTGGCAAAAGATTCATCCACGGTAACTTTGGTGGTTGACAGGCTCAGCGCTCCGCCATCCGGCATCGCTTCCGAAGCATTGACAGCCAGCGCCATTATGATCTGCACCAGTTGGCCCGGGTCCTGCTTGATGATTGCAGGCCCATCAAACAAATCCATCTCCAGTTGGTTAATGTTAGGCAGATTTGAAATCGTGGATTCAAGTTCCCTGATTTTTTGGTTGAGATCGGTCGGGGTTGGGAAAATCATGGACTGTTGCCCGAGATCCATGAACTTTGTCACCTGCTCGGCTGCAGTCTCCGCCGTATTCAGAATGGTCACAAGAAGCTTTGGGTTGGCCCCTACCTTCTCGATATCGTCCATCAACAATTCACCGTAGCCGATGATGACTTGAAGCATGTTATTGAAATCATGGGCAATGCCACCTACAAGGGTCCCGAGGGAAGCCAGTTTCCGGGCCTCGTTCAGTTGATCCTGTAATTCGCTCCTTTCACGCTCGGCTTCCAATCTTTCGGATATATCCTGGATAACTCCAACCTGGCCGATAACTTTTCCGGTTGAATCGGCAAAAGTCGCTTTTGAGATGATTACCGGATGCAGGGCGCCATCCCTGTGATTAAAGAGAGCTTCATAAAACATGACGCCGGGATGGTTCCAGAGTTCACTATCCTTCATGGAACATTCTTCGGCGATGTCTTTCGGGGATACATCGTATATTGTCTTCCAGATGATCTGGTCTCGCGAAAGCCCCACAAATTCTGCAAACGCCTTGTTGCATGTCAGGAACATCCCATCGGTATTTTTTACCCACATGGGGTTGGGAATCGCTTCGAGCAAAGTCTCCAGGAAAACGAGGTTATCTTTCAGTGCTTGTTCAAGACGCTTTTCATCCGACATATCCTGTGCAAAGGCTACAAAATATTTTATTGATCCGTCATTGTTACGTATGCAACTAACCGACAGCTTCACCCATAGAATGACGCCATCCTTCCGAAGGAGCCGTGTGATCCTGTATAACCTGTCAGTCTTCCCATCGACCAATAGTGCGAGATTTTTCAAATCTGTGTCTAAATCTTCAGGATGGGTAAACTCGGGGCACGTCATGCCCATCACTTCCTGTCTGGAATAACCCAACAGTTGACAAAAGAAATCGTTTGCATCGATAAAGCGCATTTCGGGTGTAACGGAGGCGACACCCAGCAACGGCGCTTCGAAGTAAGCCCTGAGACGGGCTTCACTCTCGAACAGGGCCTGTTCAGCTATCTTTCTGTAGGTGATGTCTCTGAAGGCTATTATAGTCCTGCCTCCGCCGGTTTCGTCACGGACGACTGACGTAGTGACATCAATCGGGAAAATGGTTCCATCCTTTCTCTTACAATTTAGTTCCGTGGATACCTTACCAGTGCTCAGCAACTGTTCGAGGGCCCTTCCAAACCGGGGATCTGCCACATCCAGTATCCTGTCCCTTCCCAACAGTCGAATCTCATCTTCGGACATCCCCAGAATGCTGCAGGTAGCCGGATTGACTTTTTCGAGAGTTCCGTCAGGGCCAACCAACACTGTCCCATCGGGCATGTTTTCAAATAGTGACCGAAACAGGGCTTCACTCTCCTCCAGAGCTTTTTGAGCATTCTTGATTTCACTAACATCGATGACTGTTCTGATTATTCCTTTCACGGTTCCATCGGGGTTTTTTTCAGGCAAGACTTGTGTCCATAGATGTCTAGTTACACCATCCGGTAGTGAGTAAACACGTTGTTTTGATTGTTCATGACCTGACATAGCCTCCGCAATGTCATTCAAAATCAATGTTGCGTCCTCTCCATGTACTTCTGACGCAGTTTTTCCGCAAATCTCCTGAGGGGTCTTGAGCCACCATCTTTGAAATGTGCTGTTGCTGAAAACAAATCTTCCCTCTGCATCCAGGTAGGTCACTGCCCATAGGGAGATAGTCGATGACCGACTGTAAGAGCCTCTGGCTTTCCCTCAGTTCCCCGGTTCTTTGCTCGATCAGTTTTTCCAGGTTGTCCCTGTGCAGGCGAAGCTCTTCCTCTGACTTATGCAGCGATTCCTCAACCAGTTTTTGATCGGTGATGTCTATTACTATTCCTATATAACGCAAGATTTCACCCTGCTCATTCAAAACCGGCTTTGCCCTCGAAACCACCCACCTGATTTGCCCAAGAGAATCCCTGTGGCGCCACTCGGTGTTGATTTCCCTTTTCTGTTGCATGGCCTCACTTACCACCCGATGAGCCATGTCTCTGTCGTCTGGATGAATTGACATTAGCCAGTTGTCATAGTTTGACTCGCATGAGTCTATCTCCAAACCGAGTATTGGCCATAGTTGATCTGACCACACCGTCCTGTTCGTGGTTACATCCCACTCGTAGGTCCCCGCTTTGGCCGCCTTCTGAGCAAAGTCAAAATTCTCGTTGCTTTTTTTCAGTGAATCTTCACTAGCCCTAAGACCCGCCAAGGCCTCTTTCTCAGCCCTATCGGACTCAAGCAGACTCGCTCTGGCTAGTTCAACTTCAGTAAATGCCGTTACGGATGGAGGACTGAACTCTTGGCCAGTAAGGCTCCTGACGGAACTGGATATATTCTGGGCAACAGCCGATGCGCCAATCAGGGTAGTAACCAAAGCAACAAATAGGACAATCATTAACAGACCCGCTGCCTCTCTGTAGTGTGAGGAGTCTGGTGTGGAAAGAGATACTGACCAGCCAGTCAGGTCAGACTTTACTACAATGCTGGAACCGTTGGGCGCATCATTTTTTCCGGATGGGTTAAGGGCTAACTTTAGTCCAGCGCCGTCAATGTGTTTAAAAGAATAGCCCTCCGGCAGACGTGATGCCGATACAATTCTTTCAAACCTTGAAGCTTCAAAAGTGTTTAACAAATAGAAACGACTCTCCCCATCCTGCTTGACGGGAACGGCAATGCTAACCAAGGGTTCTTTGGCCACTGGACCTAAAACTATGTCACCAACCCCGGGTTTGCCAGTTGCCTGAGCGATCGCAAACGAGCCTCGTCCGGCTTTATCAGACGGCATGGGCAACATCGGAAGCGGATCGCCATACTTGGCCCTGGGGTTGAGGAGCATCTGGCTTGAAGGATTCACCAGAATGACGTGGCTGTCATAAACCGCATGGAAAGCCTGCATCTCTTTGTAAAAATCGTTTGACCTCACAGGATCGTTCAGTGATGATGATGCGGCCAGTAATTCCAGGCCCCTGATGTGGGAGACAATCTCGTTATCGATGCGGTCGGAAGTTTCTTTGGCAAAGAGGAAATCGTCACGAGCCTGAAGTTTCTCGTGTTCATAGGTATAGTTGGTCAACAGTAAAAAACCGAGCAATATTGCAGGCGCTGCGCATAAAAGGATCGCTTTGAAGAGGTAATTGAGAAGCGATGTAGTTTTAACCTTGGAATGGTTTTGTTTTGACTTGTCAGGATTAATCAGTTCCATTAATTCTCACCCCCAGGTCAATTACTATAGGAACCTTACGGTATTAAAGGAATATTTCGTGTCAAGCATACAGCAGGGCACTAGTGTTTACAAGAGATTTTGTCCCAAGGCATTGACGGAATCTAACAGTTTTGGGGCCAGTCTGCGCCGCGAGGCAACGACGACGACGCTTTGTTCCCCGGGAAGGATCCTGCACATGCTCTCAGTGTGTTCGGGCAAATCAGAAATGCTCACTACATCGACCACATCTCCACCGCTGGCCAGAGCGGCTTTTTTCTCGTCTGCTTTCAAATTGGAGTCAGGCATGTTCAACACAAATCAACCAAACAGGGTTGGAAGCCTCTCGGGGGGGTGGTCATGAAGGAACTTCCGAGCCAGCAGCTCGATGAACTCAAGTCGGTTATTTTTACATACGTCGTATTGGCTCCTTTGTTGTCAGCTCTTTTCGCCGACAAGATTGACAACTTTTTCGTCGTTTGTCTGTTTTTTGTCGTGACTGTGTGGACGGCCTTTGTGTATGTAATAAACCGGCTGGGGGAACTGGAGGAATCGCTCAAAGACTTGGAACGTCGGTCGGGACTTGAGGACGTGAATAACGAGAAACAGGAATAATTCCCCTGGCAGTGCGGCTTTTTGCGGTGATTTCCTACCTGGAGATCAGCTTCAGTTGACAGGAAACAATTGTTCGGCTCTATAGAATACGGCAGGCTTAAGCACTCCAACTCATAGCACAAGTCCAATACTGGCACACGATCGATCAGATGCCTCTTTAGAATACGGACCTTCTCTTCGGGAGTGTAATTCCTCCGCCTTCTCATCACAATACCTCCGTGATCCAGTGACTATTCTAACGGAGGACTTGTCCAAT
>CALDNG010000122.1 GCA_937915285.1 uncultured Desulfomonile sp.
CTGACGCCTGCAATTCAATTGATCCTCACGACGCAATTCTTTGGTTTGAATCTCAAGGATTTACATGTCTGTCCCATCCTATGCATTTTAGATCGCTAATGATCCGGAATGGCCCTTTGATTTTTAGAAAGAATTGAGTAAATGCTTGAAGATTTGACCAAACGCAACCAGGAACTATTGTCGGGTTTTGTGGGTCCTGATTCTGGGACTAATCTCAAGCTGATAAGTCACGAGATTATCGATGGTAAATGTTTTTCAGGGACCCTTTGTTCCGATGAGGGAATTAGGTATCCAATAGTAGAATTCATTCCTCGATTTGTCAGCGGATCTGCATACACGGAATCATTTGGTTATCAATGGAATCTGCATCAAAAAACGCAATTGGATAGTTACACTGGTTTAACTATATCCAGAGACAGACTGTTTGAATCGACCCAATGGGAATCAGATTTGAGAGGAGAGATGGTACTCGAGGCCGCTTCAGGAGCTGGCCGCTTCACGGAGCCACTTTTGTCGACCGGGGCTACCGTTTATTCGTTCGATTATTCAAGAGCAGTGGACGCCAATTTCAGGAACAATGGCCATGCCGAGAATTTATGTCTTTTTCAGGCGGATATTTTTCGAATTCCCTTGAAACCAGCCTCCTTTGACAAGATAATTTGTCTGGGCGCCTTGCAACATACTTCTGATCCGGGCGGAGCGTTTTGCAGTCTTTCAAGGATGGTCAAACCAGGGGGCATGTTCGTGATGGATATTTATGCAAGAACCATTACGGCAATACTGAGCTGGAAATATCTGCTAAGGCCATTTACTAAAAGAATGGAACGAGAGAAGCTTTACAACAAAGTTTCGAGACTAACCCCACCTCTTATTCCCTATTCTCAGCGGCTTCGAAAAGTTTTGGGGCGATTGGGATCGCGACTGCTCCCAATATCGGAATATTCGCATCTAGGGTTATCGCCTGAACTAAATATGGAATGGGCAATATTGGACACTTTTGATTGCTATTCGCCTACTCACGATCATCCTGCTCGGATAGATCAAGTCCAAAAATGGTTTGAGAAGGCTGGTTTTAAAGAAATTATAGTCCGGTATGGTCCAAACGGAATAGTCGGATGCGGCGTCAAAATATGATGAAAAACCCATTGATAGGCATGTTATGTGTGGCATTTGCGGTCAGGCATTTAAACGCAAACCTTGTAATCCTGAAATCATAGCTTTAATGAACCAGACAATGAGTCATCGAGGTCCTGATGACTCAGGTTTTTGGCTTTCAGATGATGCAGCGGTTGCTTTGGCGCATCGGCGGCTATCAGTAATTGATCTTACTGAGAGCGGTCATCAACCGATGCAGTATGAAGAGGGTGTTTTCACCATTGTTTTTAATGGAGAAATTTACAATTACCTGGATTTAAAGAACGAATTGATTTCTAGGGGACGTATCTTCAAATCTTCCAGTGATACAGAAGTGGTCCTGGCATCATATGCTGAATGGGGGACCGATTGCCTTAAGAGATTCAATGGCATGTTTGCATTTGGTCTCTATGACTCCGTCAAACGTATAATTTTACTGGCCCGTGACAGAGCAGGAGAAAAACCACTATTCTATTACGACAGGGAGACCGGATTCAGTTTTGCTTCAGAACTCAAGGCCTTAATGGCTGATCGGAATGTCCCCAGGAAATTGAATCCAGTAGCTTTGGATTGTTTTCTTGCTTTAGGATATGTCCCTGGGGAACTTTGCATATTAGAGGGCATCAAAAAACTGCCTCCTGCCCATGCGCTAGTCCACGAGGTTGATACTGGAAAAACAAGGACTTGGCGCTATTGGAGTTTACCGCAGTATCAGGGAGACATGGCAATCAATGATCCGAGTAAAGACGCTTCTCTGATCGATCAACTGGAATCTCTGCTCGGGGATTCAGTAAGAAGGCAATTGGTAGCTGATGTTCCGGTGGGTATTCTTTTGAGTGGTGGGATCGATTCCAGCCTGGTCACCGCATTGGCCATGCGAGGCCCTTCCAAGATAAAGACATTTACGGTTAGATTTCCCGGTTACGGAGCCTATGATGAGACAGAACATGCGCGTCTGGTAGCAAATCATTTTGGGGCCGATCACGTTGAACTCGAGGCTGATGCGTCATCAGTATATTTACTGCCGTTGCTGGCCAGACAGTTTGATGAGCCAATTATTGATTCATCCATGGTTCCGACATACCTGGTAAGCAAACTTGTACGACAGCATTGCACGGTTGCGCTAGGCGGTGATGGTGGAGACGAGCTTTTTGGCGGCTACATGCATCATAGTCGTTTGTTATGGTTGCAGAAGAAA
>CALDNG010000123.1 GCA_937915285.1 uncultured Desulfomonile sp.
CTGCGGAGCACAGCCGATTAGGGAAGAAGTAAAACTGGGCGCATTCCCGAGTCTCATAAGGCTCGGGTTTTTTATTTTCCGACACACATCAAATACCCGAAGCCGTGGGAAAACAAACATGATGGACATTAACGCCATCATTTTGGACACCGCATCTTTTAGTCTTGATTTTCAACCTGTCGCTGGAAAGGCCGGGCTCAAAGTCGCTGGAGAAGTTCGCCCTGGGCAGTCTGGGCTTATACCGCGCATAGATGACGCTTTAGGTCAAATGAAGGCTGAAGTAGATCATGAGGGTTTCACGGAAGCTTTAAGTCTCCCTCATGAATGCGTCTATAATCTGCATGATGATCAGGTTGAGGCAGACATGGAAGAGTCTTTCCTTCCAAGACTGGCTAATGATTCAGGCGCCTGGACCAATACGGATTCGAACGCTTTGGACATGCCCTGGATTGATGAATACTCGTCTACGGGGTCATCGTTATTTCTCCAGAGAAAGACTTCTCCCCTCTTTGGACAGACAGTCTATTCCAACATGGCTTCTACCTTATTTCACATCATTTTTATTCTTACGATCTCCTATACTGCCTACGCAGGCGCTGTAGGCCAGCATGGCGCCCGTCCGGAGCCAATTTTCGTAAGTCTTGTGGACCCGTCTTCCTCAACGGTGTGCTCCACTGGCCGAGCTTCCATGGATTCGGCCGCATCGACTCCATCAATTGCTGACCGTTCAAGGATGGATGGAGAAAAAAGCTTTTCAGACGGGAATACTGATTGCAGCCAAAGCCCGGTCTCGGTGGAAGACGGAAAAGTTAGCCAGGCAGAAAAACAGGAAAACGTTTCAGAGATACAAACCTCAAAACTCGTTGAGAAAGCCTCGGAAAGGTCCAGCAAGGATGCAAAGGATGACGTCGTAGATTTCATGAGCAAGTCAAGGCAGGATTCGGTAGCCAGCCTGGCCTCCATAGCTCAAATTGAAAGACGTTCAGCATCCACGCGTGGAGACCGGATGGATGAATTCAAATTGAAGCTGCTCGCAGCCATTCACGATGCCGCCTATTACCCGAGGAAGGCCCTTCGATCCCAGAAATTCGGCGAAGTCATGGTATCATTTACCCTGCTTGATGACGGCAAATTGGAGAATCTGAAAGTCGATCATTCTTCCGGTTCTAACATATTGGATGAAGCCGCCTTGCAGATACTCACAAACGCCGCAGAAAAATTTCCCCGGATTCCTGATTATTCTTCCCAGAAAAAACTAACTTACGTAGTTCCAATAACATTCAGGAAGTGACTCTCTTGAAATACCTCCAGTGTCTTGTGATGATGGTCACTCTGACGGTCTTTTTGGGTTCAGGAATCATTTTTGCCGAACCCCCCTTGTCGGCTACTGACTCTACAGGGGCAACGGTCACTCTTCCTCGCATTCCCCAAAGGGTGGTTTCACTTGCGCCAAGTTTGAGTGAGCTCGTTTTTGATCTTGAGGCGGGATCGAGCCTGGTCGGTAGAACCTCCAGGTGCAATTTCCCGGAAGAGGCCAGGAACGTCACCGACATCGGGGGTTACATGACTCCGGATTTTGAAAAACTGCTAACTGTCAAACCTGAGCTAGTCCTGGCAACGAAGAACGGCATGAGATCCGAGTTGATACAACGCATCAAGACGCTTGGAATAGCCGTTTATGTTGATGACAGTTCGAGCATCGATGAAATTGAAAAGCTTATAAAGAACGTCGGAATTCTGCTTGGCAAGACTAACCGGGCTGAACAGTTATGCATGGACATCGAATCTCGAAGAGAAAAAATACGTGCCTTGATTTCAAGGTCAAATATCCCGACGGTCCTTTTTGTAGTGGGCATAAATCCCTTGATTGTGGCAAGCTCCAGTTCATTTGTGAGTTCTTTAATTTCGGAAGCCGGCGGAATAAATGTGGTGAATGATCTGAAAATTCAGTTTCCGAAGTTCAGCGTCGAAGAGGTTATAAGAAAGGATCCGGACGTCATATTCATGCTGGACAAGGAATGTCACGGTGTTGAATGTCAGTCATACTGGAAAAATTACGGTTTTTTAAAGGCTGTGAGCAACAAGAGGGTTTACGAAGTTGATTCCGACCTGGTCAGTCGACCTGGTACAAGAATAATTGACGCATTGGAGAGACTTACGGGGCATTTGCATCCTGAGGCAGCCTCCTTCATTCACTCGGCGCTTCCAAAGCTCCATTGATAAAGCCTGAGGCACTGATTCAAAAGTATCTATGCATTCAACCAACTCCATAAGGAAAACCATCCTCATCAACCTGGCTTTGTTAGGGTTGCTGGTGGTAACGATGCTGTTGTCACTTCTGCTGGGGAGCACTCACGTCGATTTTCAGGCTCTCCTGAACGCCGACACGACCAATCCTGACTTCGTCAAATTCACTTCAATCCTATTGTCATACCGTCTACCGCGTCTGTTGCTTGCGGCTGTGGCCGGAGCTGGATTGGCCTGTTCCGGAGTGGTTTTCCAGGGAGTGTTACGAAATCCGCTTGCTGATCCCTACATTATCGGAATAGCTGCAGGAGGCGCTTTGGGGGCAGTGATATCGATAGCTGCGTTCAAATGGACATGGCTGTTTGCAACCACCTGCGCTTCTTTTGCCGGTAGCCTGATAGCCGTACTCATAGTCTACGGACTCGCCTTTCTTAGAAAGACGGCCTCCTACATGAATACGGTTATTCTTGCCGGGATCATAGTGGGGGCGTTGATGAACGCTCTCATGCTACTAATCATGTCGGTCACAAATTCCAGTGAAATCCAGAGGATACTGTTCTGGCTGATGGGTGATTTTAGCCTTGCTGACTATCAAAAGGTTGTGTTTTCTGCTCCGATAGTCATTTTGGGGTTCATTTTTGTGTTCCTTAACTCCAGCCGATTGAACATTCTGGTTCTTGGAGAGGAATCAGCGCTCGGATTGGGTGTTGATGTGAAGAAGATCAGGTTTCTTCTGATAACTGTGGCCTCCCTCATGACCGGAGCGGTGGTGAGTGTGTCGGGGACCATCGGTTTTGTCGGGCTGGTAGCGCCTCATTCGATGCGGCTTCTTTTGGGTCCGGATCACCGGGTCTTGTTACCTGCGTCGTTTCTTGGGGGGGCTGCTTTTCTGGTCGCCTCGGACACCCTAGCCAGGTTGGTATCATACCCGGTGGAGTTACCCGTCGGGGTGATAACAGCGTTGAGCGGGGCGCCATTCTTTCTGTATCTCTTGTTAAGGAAATAATCCGGTCATCAACACTCGTTTTATTGAATCGAAAATGTCATGAAACCAAAAATCCTGGAGAGCTTTTCCGTAAGTGTCGTTCTGGACAACTCCAGAGTACTCGACAATGTAGACTTTTTCATGAATCAGCGTGAATTTGTAGGGGTGATCGGTCCTAACGGGGCCGGGAAATCGACATTGGTCAGAGTTTTGTCTGGATTACAAAAACCGGATTCCGGATCGGTCCAGATACACGGAATGGACATTATTTCAATGTCACGCCGGGAAATTGCCAGGGAACTGGCCGTAGTAGCCCAGGAAGAAAGCCTGGAATTCGGGTTCACTGTTACTGAGTATGTTTCATTGGGCCGAGCTCCCCACCACGGTGGGATATTCTTTGAAAACAGTCACGATCGAGATGTCGTCAGGAGCGCTCTCTCCAGGACGATGACTGAACCGCTCGCTGACCGACGGGTCGAGTCGCTTTCAGGCGGAGAAAAACAGCGAGTAAGAATAGCTAGGGCTCTGGCGCAGCAACCCCGGATACTTGTCCTTGATGAACCCACCAATCATCTCGACCTATACTCACAAATGAAGCTTGTAGAATTGCTTCAACGAATCAATGATCAGGGGATTGCCATAATGATGGTATCACATGACATAAATTTCATGTGTCTGGCCTGCCAGCGACTCAAATTGATGAGTAACGGCAGGATCATGTGTGAAGGCTCACCGGAAGAAGTAATCACCGAATCCCTGATAGCCAAGGCTTTCAATGTTCAAGTTCTAGTGGACAGAAATCCTGTCACAATGTCCCCCCGAATAACACCGGTACTGAATTTATAGAACTTTACATCGCCTTGATCATCTCCACTTCTCTGTGAATCCGAGGGCGAAAGACCTGTAGATCAGGCCCATGAAACTTTCTGCGCTCAAATCCATATCATACATTGACAATTCTCTAATGAATGAATCAAATTTGTTGCGCTTCCCTGAAACGCAGCATGCTATCTGTGCACCCTGGAAACAGAAAATGTCCTTGACGCAGGCTGATGGCAGGACTCCCCATAAGCATTTCTGCCGCAAAAACCTCAATGAGGAAAGGGCTGCCACTGTGGGGGGATCTAGGTTGATACTTATGAAATTTGAGCGAAACAGATCTCGCCGACTTTCCGATAGAAGCTTGCAAACCTCATCGCAAAACCCTTGCTCGTCCCGGCTGAGAAGACCCAGTTGATTCATGCATGAACACTGAATGTTCGGGGTCAGCGAATTCTGCCACACAAGAGTCTTTTTTATGGCGGCAAGACCTGAAGTGGCGACAAGCTCACCAAGCTTGGTGTGTTTGCCGGCGCTAGTTAGAGCCGTCCCGCAGTCAATTGGGGCAGCCACAAGAATCTGATCTGTGCCGGTTCCGGTTGCAATGGAATCAGAATACCTCGAATGTATCTCAAGCTCCTGCAAAGCAGCGGCTTTGGCCTCTGTAGCGCTCACTATGCAGTCAACCAACGCGGCTTCTGTCAGGGCATGGTTGACGAAGAAAATGAGGTTAATTGTTCCGGCACGAGGTCTGTCGGTTTCATCCACAAAGATGAACTTTCCGGATTCCTCATATACCGAAGCAGGGTCAGCCGCCCTCATCGGATTGCTCTCCACTCCTCCAGTGCATAAGCAGACTACCTCGAGATCCCGGAATTTAACAGATTCGATCGCTGCGTTATTCATGTTGGCCGCTGTTTCCAGCATGGCGGTCCGTAGTGGTGGTAGTCCATAATAATCGCATATCATCGCATGATATGCGTCAGGCTCCTCTATCATCATCGAGTTCGATTCTGTGAAATGGTCTCGAGGCTCACAGCACTGATGGTTACAAACGTATTCCAGATGAGAGCAGAAACCTCCACCGACACGGCACGTTGAAAGTGAATGGAAAGGTTTGAGCAATGTCGCTATTAGTATTTTTTCTTCACGACGAACTTCTATCGAGTCAAAAAAAGTTTTCAGTAGCATATATCCCTCACTGCTTCCAAATGGCTCGACCGTCAAAGTTTCACCGCTTTGCGCATTAGGATTCCAATGAATTAATACCTATTAAAAGCCGGAGAAAGAAAAAAAGTGGGACGAGTGGGCAAAACCCGTCCCATTAAAGGCGTACTAAACGCCGAAGGTACCTTTGAAGATGGCGCTTCTCAGGTTTTGTGGTTATCGGTTAAACAAATCCTTTTTTTCCATGTATGCGTTATAAGCCAGCCATTCCTGCAACTCGTGCAATCCTGCCTTTTTTATGTAGCCAAGATTTTTTATGGTGACCCGGCTGAAACAGTCCTGATCCGCGCTTCTGAATTCAATCAGGTCGCCTGGAAGAACAATGAACAACTCCCGTGAAGGAGTGTAAACAGACTCAATCATCCCCTGGTCTTTCAAGTCCCAAGTTCCCTTGAAGGCGTAATGACGATAGGTAAAAAATCGCCTTCGAAAAGATGATTCGTCCACCCTTTGATGAGTAACTGCCCAGATACCGGGACATGTTGCGCGAAACTGAACCGGCCCTGAGTATCCAAGCTGGACTGGCATGTCCGTGCAAGTCATTTCAATAGCGTTGTCAGTTACGGTGCGGCCCGATTGACCCAACGGCCCAAAACCGTACGCATCCCCATGGGTCACGGCCCAGCCCCCAACCAACACTACAAGCGTTAACGCCAGAACCAGCGAGTATCTTTTCATGATGTGACTCCTGAGGATGGCAGGCATTCCATTCATTACAATCACTGTTTTCATAAACGATGCGTCCTAAAAGTTAACCAAACTTCGCATCCACTGGCCAGCTCCCGAAATAGACGAGGCTGCGTCGGTCATCGAACCGTACAACCGCCTCTGCATCCTCTCCAGGTCAGCAGATGTGGGAACCTTCATCCGGTCATAATCCAGACTAGCCTTAACCCCCATGAAATATGTACGGCCTTCGTTAGGATACCAGTAGACGTTTGGGTCCGTTGGAGCAGACCATAAACCTGCTGAGGTTCCCAAAAGAGCGTATTGACGAACTGAGAAATTTCGAATTCCAAGATATACAGTAGTAGTGTCACCGAAGAATTTCTGAGAAATAGTCAAGTCAGCCCATTTCGCTGGCTCAAGAGCTTCCTTCTGATTGAAGAAATCATTTGTCCGATATTGCGACCCGACGTAGTGAAAAGCGATCATCCCTGAAAAACCCCATTCCCTGTGATCATATGAAAGAGACATGTTGGCCATGTCTTGAGGATTTTGCCAGATCCATTTGTCTTCGGTTGTCGGGGCTACATCCGGCCTGAAGTCTGAGCGAACGATCACTTTTTGTCTGGTGTAATTGGCTCTTAGCATCCATCTAGGTGTTATCCGAGCAAACCCTTCCAATTCAACTCCAGTGTGAGAGACACTGTTAACATTCATGTTCTTACTCACACCGTTGGGGTCCATTCCGTAGAGAATTTCACTATCCATGTCCTGATCGTAATAGGTGGCGCTTAAATAAATGTTCCTTGTGAACCAGTGCCGAAGTCCATATTCGTTCAGCGTCCCCTCTTCAGGATTTAACGGCCAGAAAGGCGGATTAAAAGATCCCGAGAATCCATAATTGATCATGTCATCAAAATTTGGAAACCTGTAGAATCTGGAGTGCTTGTAATAGATGTTCGAGCCCAGTTCCCTGTCATAAATGAATCCAAGGCTCCACTGCGAAGCGCTTTTGTTGTTTTGAAGGCTTTGTTGCGCATTAGTAACTGTCCTCGAGCCATCGTTGGCATATAAGTTTCTAAAATCATAAGATTCTACCCTATAGCCAAGACCCAGGATGAGTCTGTCCCAGAAACGCGTGCTATTGATCACATAGTAACTGGTTGTGTCACGATAACCTGATTGATATCCTGCATGATCCCAAGTAATCATACCCCAAACACCCACGTTCGTACGAGTCTCTCTCTTGAATCTTCCATCATAAATGTCAGTGCCCAAGGTAATATCATTTTTGAAAAAAGAGTATTCATCATTCCTGGAGTAAATGAACGAAAGGCCTAAATCATCCCATCTCTGATCAGAGGGTCCCCAGCTAGCGTAGGCAAGAATTCTCCGGTCGTAGGTTCTGGCGCTACCTA
>CALDNG010000124.1 GCA_937915285.1 uncultured Desulfomonile sp.
TGTCTTGGGTGGCATTCTGCTATTTGCGATTGTTCCGGCAGCCAAGGGACTGGGGAAAGATCAGCCACATCTTCTTGACTACATTTTCATGTTGATGCTGATTGCGCCGACGATTTACATATTCAGCGTCTTCGATGAATGGATATATAGGGTCGGGGTAGTTCCTGATAACTGGGATTTTTTCTTTTCCCTGCTTTTTGTGGTTGCCGTCTGGGAGATGGCCAGAAGAACCGCCGGCTTACCTTTGGCTTTACTAACGGTACTGTTCATCCTTTACGGTCATTTCGGCAATTACCTACCTGGGCTTTTCCAGCACAGAGGTTATTCGTGGGAGCGCGAAATTACCTTCCTGTTCAGCCTTGACGGAATCCTCGGTCTCCCCGTTCAGGCATCAGCGCATTACATATTCCTGTTTGTTCTTTTTGGGGCATTCGTTGATGCCTCAGGCGCCGGAAAGTTTTTTGTCGATTTTGCACGCTGCATAGCCGGTCGCGCCAGAGGTGGACCTGCTAAGGTTTCCATTGTTTCCAGCGCTCTGATCGGAACCGCATCAGGCTCGTCAGTGGCCAATGTCGTGGTGGATGGTGTCTTCAACATACCCTTGATGAAGGCCTCCGGCTTCAAAGCCAAGGTTGCCGGCGCAATTGAGGCCATGAATTCTAGCGGTGGTCAGATAGTTCCTCCAGTCATGGGAGCTGGCGCTTTTCTTATGGCGGAGATACTGAGCCAGCCTTACGCCGATATCTGCCTGGCAGCTCTCATACCGGCTGTCCTGTATTTCAACGCATCATACTGGATGATCGACTTTTACGCAGGTAGCGCCGGTCTAAAAGGCATTGCGAAGGAAGACATGCCCGTTTTCAAACAGATCATGCTTGATAAAGGGTATCTGCTTATACCTTTGGTCACTCTCCTGGTCTGTTTGATGGTTCTGATGTGGTCACCGTCAAGGGCGGCTCTGATCGGCATAGTCACACTCATCATCGCTAGCTGGGTCCGCAAGGAAACCCGAATGGGATTGGCCGAGATACTCAAGACTCTTGCTTCAGGCGCTCGAGGGGCCATGGAAATCATCGCCACCTGCGCGGCGGCAGGGATTATAGTCGGAGTTCTAACCCAGACAGGCCTGGGTCAGAAGTTCGCAATGATCATCTTCAGCTATTCACAGGGTAACCTCCTTATCGCCCTGATATTCACCGCATTAGTGGCCGTAGTGCTGGGGATGGGAATGCCGACTACAGCGGCTTACGCCATCGGCGCATCCGTGCTGGCGCCCGCCTTGGTAAAGGATTTCCAGGTTGCGCCAATAGCTGCTCACCTGTTTATTTTTTATTTTGCGTGCCTTTCGGCTCTAACACCACCCGTCGCCCTTGCATCATTCGCCGCCGCGGCCATAGCCAATGCGAAGCCGTGGGATGTTGGCTGGGAGTCCATGCGATTCGCCATTGCTGGTTTTATCATTCCATTCATGTTCATATATGGCCCAGCCATGGTTCTGGCTCCTCCAGCCACTGGGTTTGATATATTCATGACCGTGGTAACGGGCTTGCTTGGCACGTTGTGCCTTGCATCTGCCGTTCAGGGATGGCTGTTGTCCAAGATGAACAACGTCATGAGAATAGTTATGCTCATCGGCGCTCTGGCCTTAATTAAACCCGGATGGGTCACGGACCTCGTCGGTCTCGGAATATTCCTGGCCATAGCAGGATTCCAGTGGATATCACTCGGGAAAACCAGAACCGCCTGACGGGAGGATTACAACATAGTATTTCAGCGCATTTTAATCAGGAACACTGGCTACACCGGCATGTTTTGTCAGGTTAGTGAAACATTGTTAGGAGACGGTAAATGGAAGACGTCACGATTCTGAAAGACAAAAAAATTCTCGCGGTGGATGACGAACCGGATGTTCTTGAAGTCATCGCTGAAGAGCTTTCGGACTGTAGACTGGTCACGGCAAATAATTTTGAGAGCGCCAAAAAACTAATCGAGAGCGATAAATATGATCTGGTCATACTTGATATCATGGGAGTGAATGGTTTCCAGCTTCTTGAACTCTGTGTAATCCAGAAGCTTCCGGCAGCTATGCTGACAGCCAAGGCCACGGACATCCGGAGCATGAACAGGGCCTTAAGCCTTGGCGCAGTCTCGTTTCTGCCAAAAGAGGAAATGGGATCTCTAGGTGAACTGACTGCTGAGATACTGCAGGGACTTCAGGAAGGAAAAAGCCATTGGCGTAGACTTTTTGAAAGACTCGGGCCTTTGTTCAAGCAGAAGTTCGGAATAGTGTGGGAGGATCTCGAAAAGCCATCAAAAGTAAGAATCCCATGGGATTAGAAACCGCGATATGACACCTTTGGCGAGGCTAGCCCCGAAAGGGGCTAACCTCCAGTTCCCTAAACCTCGCCCTCAACTCGCTATCATTTCCCCTACTGTCACAACTGCCATAGACATCGAAAAACTAATTCCAAACATGCCTCTGTACCTCCATCAGCGCGTTCAGGCGAACACCCTCATAATCATCGACTAAGTCATTCCCTTTCTTTGGCTACAGTCGGTCAAATGAGGCCACAATCCCCAATTGCATCACGAGAATTACCCTGTCCCAGGTAATTTCTTTCAACCAAATGAAAAATAAAAAGACTTTGAACAACCTCAGTGTTATTGTAATATCCTTAGACTTAAAGATTTAATCTATTTCGAGTCACGGCGTCGGGTCAGACATTTTTTCAGAACACGGAAACTTGATCAATTTTAGGAGGTGAAAATGGACAATTGGTCATTCGGCTTGACAATGACCACCGTAGGTTTGGGAGGAACCTTCGTCACATTAGCGATTTTGATAATTTGCATTGAGGCGCTGAAGAAGGCGGTCCCATTTAATCCGGAGAAAGATAGCTAATAATTTTATTCCTTTAGAGGGTGGTCAGATGTTTAAGAGCATTATAGATGGTCTGAGTGGATTGACTCTAGGGGTCCAGTATCTTGGGACCCAGGGGTTGCCTAATATTGTTATGCTGGTTGTTGCGGCAGTCTTGCTCTACCTGGCGATAAAGAAAGGCGTAGAGCCGTTACTCCTGCTTCCCATAGGATTTGGGTGTCTGCTGGTTAACCTTCCATTGAGTGAACTCATGGAAGAAGGCGGCATGATACGTTTCTTTTATGATATTGGAATTAAGACGGAAATGTTTCCGTTGCTCATATTCATCGGCATCGGGGCAATGACGGATTTCGGCCCATTACTGGAGAATCCGAAAATATTGCTGTTTGGGGCCGCTGGCCAATTTGGAATATTCATGACCCTCATACTTGCGCTGGCCTTGGGTTTCACACAGTTGGAAGCCGTATGTGTAGGCATAATCGGCGCATGTGACGGTCCTACCGCCATTTATGTGACATCTCAGTACGCGCCACACCTGCTTGCGCCGGTATCTGTCGCAGCCTATTCATATATGGCGCTGGTTCCTATAATCCAGCCTCCTATAATGAAATTCCTCACCACGGAGAAGGAAAGAACCGTCCGCATGCCCGTCAGCAAGACCTCGGTTTCCAAGACAACCAGACTCCTGTTTCCCATCGTTGTCACTGCGGTCACTGGTCTGATAGCTCCAAAAGGTCTTCCTCTCATGGGCTCAATCATGCTTGGCAATTTCATGAAGGAGAGTGGAGCGGTTGATCGTTTGACCAAGTCATCCGAAAATGAAATAGCCAATATGGTTACGCTTTTCCTTGGATTGGCCATCGGCGGAACCATGGAAGGGCACGCTTTCCTCAAACCCGAGACACTAATGATATTTGGACTGGGTTTCCTGGCCATATCGCTTGATACAGTTGGCGGTGTGCTTCTAGGCAAGCTCATGTATGTTCTCAGCGGCGGCAAAATGAACCCCCT
>CALDNG010000125.1 GCA_937915285.1 uncultured Desulfomonile sp.
CAGATCATCCAAGTTCAACCCCATATCTTCTACATCCGGTCGTGTCATGGGACCTGGAGATGCTATCAGTGAGAGAGGGATCCGAATTGAGCCGGGGAAGCGATGTGGATGGCAGACAACATCAATTCCAACAGATCCTATCAATTCAAAAAAATTCAAAAACTGACGTGGTTGCCTTTTAAAACAAATCAGGGTTTTCCATACCGCTGACAAAATGCCAGAAATTGGAACGAAGAAGAATCGGAGAGGTGTTCGGAACGCCATACTTGAGAAGACTCGTCCAATGATCAGCAGTCTGGCTTTTGAGACATGTTCTTCAGGGGCATGCCGGTTGGCAAAACGCCAGTGATCAATCGCGTTTGACATGGATCGGCGTGAGAAAAGTTCGGCCCAGACCCTGCGAAAATTGGACTTACCAGTTGTTGGCGCTATCCCTGTCTCATCTATGTGAGCCGATATGAAGGTCTCATAACAGACTCCCAATCTGAAACCGTGGCTCTTGATACGGTAAAAGAATTCATAATCAGCAAGATAATGAGGCCATTTCTTTGGGTCAACATTCCCAGCCATTCGAATCATTTTCAATGGCGCCAGGCTACCCCGCCCTGGAAGGAAGTCTACGTCATCACAGTATATCTCCTCTGGAGCTAACACTGTCTTGACTTGAAAGTCATATTTTTCCCAAACAATGTATTCTCCGGCATCGAGAATTTTGGTTTGGTCGCGACTATCAACAATCAGAGCCCCCACTGCAGATCCATGTTTTTTGGAGGCATTAACAAGGGTTTCTACATAATCGGGTCCGATCAGTGTGTCATTGTTCATAAACAAGGCAAAATCCCGATTCCAATTTCCCTGCCTGAGAGCGTAATCTATCCCCATCGCCACCGCTCCGGTCCACCAAAGTTCTTTATCTGAGGTCAGGACCGTAATTCCAGGATGTTCCCTTTGTAAAAATTCAACTGTTCCATCTGTTGAGCCGCCGTCCGAAACTATTATCTGCATGGGATTGTAGGACTGCGATGTCAGGCATTGAAGGCATTCGAGCGTTCTTTGAAGCCGGTTGTAGACGGGGATGATAGCAAAGACGACAGGGTTCATCAAATATGGTCAATCAGACTTTCGATTTGAAAAAATAGCGATAATTTGAACATCAAGAGTCGGGTAGACAGCGGCTTTGGGAAGATCATTTATCAATAAATCGACACGCTGGTTGTCAGAACCGTTAATCCTGTCACCAGCCCTGATAAGGCAGTAAGGCGTGTGATCTTTCTCCCATGAAGATCGTCAATTGAACTGAGGCATGCGCCCGATTCAGCCCAGAGGAAGCTGATCTCGACAAGGTATTTGTCTGATTTAACCCTTGCGACTTTGTCACATACTTCCACCGCTTGCGACGAATGAAGATGAAAGGCCAGAGTTTCTGCATGAGTGGCGCAGAATGAATCGTGTATGATGAAAGACGACGGAGGTATCATCACAAATTGCCTGGTGTAATTCTGCAGGCGTTCACCCCACACATTACACCCGGGGACTGTCAGGACATCCTTGCCATCTGAGAGTCCAAGGCATTCAAAAATGGACGGGAACTCCTGATCAGCAAAATGTCCTTCTCCGTTCACAGGAGTTAACACGTTGTGAGAACTAGAGCGTGACAGGGTGTGAGCTTTGATAAGCCAATAATCCACCATTCCCGGATCTATGAAAACTGATTGATCGCCAATTTCAAGCCCAAATTGTCCTAAATCCCTATGGGAATGTGTTATGTTCGATGGACATCCAGAAACCCACAATCTGATCGTTTCCCCCCTGAGGCGCCCGAGTCTTCTGGTGTATTTTCCCGAGAATGGCAGAATGTCTTCTTCCGGCACAATAGACTGGCTGGATTCGATTTTGTCTGGGCCATAAATCATGCCTATCAGTCCACCGCTTCCGCTCAAGGTTCCAGTGAGTTCATACGCCTTTCCCTCGGTGAGACAAATGTCCAGGATTCGGCAGAAAGCGCTATCAGGAAAGAGCGCTGCCATAATCGGAACAAAATCACCGCAATACCACGTAGTCCTGCAGTCTCCATGAGGTAGCGCCTGCCCAGGACTCATTGCAGACATTGCCTCCACATATCTGGCTGTTTTCTCAAAAAGTGAACTGGCCTCTTTGCGCCAGTCGAGTTTTCTTGAGCGGGCATAAGCAATTGTAGCCCACAGGACTGCAGTTCCTGTTTGGCAGAGGTATCCTATCCCTTCGTGCACGCCTCCATCTGGCTGGACATATCGGTTGACAATCGAGACCATGGAGCTGTATGCGTGATCGACTGTGTGCGAGCCATAATTGTTCCATCCGGATTCAAGCATTAAACCGGCCAGAATGATGGCCCTATTGAAAACTGCGCCCTGATTCATGTGGTGAACATAATCAAATGATGCGAGATCACAACTGACCGGTGGAATTCCTTTCTCAGCCAATGCTTTTTTTATAAGACCATGAGCCTGATGATTCAGGTATGATCCAAACCAGTCGAATAGGATCGAGACACTCGTAGCAGTCATTTCTTCCATGAAGCACCTCTGATTCCAGGAGCTGGATGGAATATTCTGTTCACTGGAGTCGGTCCAATTAGGTGTTAGAGTCATACACAACAGGTATTTAATGGCGTGCATCATCATTTTCCTGTCTTGGTTGACCATTCCCACAAATCCCAGAACTAGCGCCTCCCAGTGATATGGAGTCAGACCTTGACGAGATTCTCGAACATAACGTCGGTCGTTATTGGGAAGATGCTCAGAAAGGTCGTTCTCTGGGGCCCTTTCCATGAATCTTTCCGCTCGATCTTGAAGGAGCTCGAAATGATTCATCCAGGAAGCTTCAGACAATTTTTGCCTTACCCTGTCCAAATCCTGAACATCAAATAGTAAAGATCTCTGAAATCTGATTTCTTTCCATGATTCTTGTGGAAAGACCCATAACGAATAGTCTTGCTTGTATGATTGACGCTGTTTTTCAATCATCCGGTGCAATTTCTGGTTTCTGAGTCCTATCCAGTATAAGGTCAGAATGGGAACCTCTACCCATGAAGACCTCACTCTCAGCAACACACCTGAAAAATTGGTTTTTCTTGTTAGGAGATTAAGCCTTGAAAAAAATGAGGCCACAGGCGCAACCAGTTCCTGTTTTGTTCCTTTGCCTTTAACGGCTTTACTCCACCTTCCCGAAGTGTCTCCGGACTCGTGGATCAATGTCATTTCCAGAGTAGCCTCGCTCGGTAAGGAAAAACTCATCAAGAGCTGGTCGAAATGCATTGTTTCGAATGGACAT
>CALDNG010000126.1 GCA_937915285.1 uncultured Desulfomonile sp.
GATTCCTGTCACCACGGCTAAAATCACTGGCATTATGGGCACTCCAAATTTGAGGGCTACAACCTTGTCTGCGGACTGAATTGCGAAAAGGGCGCAACCAAATCCGTCCAGATACAACAACAACTGCTGGGTTCGCGTGAAAAGACTTGGCAACCAGAATGCGGCAAGCGCCGAGAACGTGGCAACCCAAATGTATGTGGGGTCATTGGCGTAAAAAACATCCACATCCAGAATCAAATCCCTGATGGTTCCGCCGCCAGTAGCTGTGACTATCGCAAGCACCATGGCTCCGAAAACATCAATTCCTTTTTCACTCACCGCCAAAACCCCTGTTATGGCAAAAACAGCCGTAGCCACCATTCCTATAGCATACTCAGACAAGACGTCCCTCCAAAGAAACCCCAGGTTTGACCTTCAACAAGAATATCATTTTCACCATTTGTTATCACAGACAAAAGTTCTTGAAACAAGCATCCAAAACACATCTTCGTGCTGACTCCAAGACCTTTAGCGACATTCTCCACCACCACCAAAGATCTAATATCCTTAGTATTTCATTCAGGGCGTAGGCCGCTAGTTGGCTAGATAGCCTTAAAAGGCTCTTTTTGGTGTGTCGTCCCCAATTTGATCAGGCAGGGTCAATGGTATGATGTGTGCTGGTGGTCTACAGGGATACAAAACCGAGCCAGGTTCAGACCTGACCCCTGGCTCGGCTGATTCCGTATATTACTGATGTTGTAAGCTCATATATTTTTACAAAATATTGTAAACTGTTAAATATATGGCAGGAAACGCTTAATCATCATATTTCTTTGCGTATTCTGCGTCATTGTAAAGGCCGTCGCCGTGTTCAGCCTTCCCATAATCTCTGATTATGGACTGCCCCTTGTCAGAAGCCACAAAATCTATGAATGCCGCTGCTGCTTTGGCTCCGGCTGTAGCGCCAGTTGGCTGACACAAAGCGTGGTAGGTGTTTACCAAAAACTTGTCACCCTTGAAGAGAATTTTGAGATTGGGGAGTTTCTTGTTTGCGGCCACCCAGGTTGAGCTATCAGTCATGAAGTAACCTTTTTCTTCATTGGCCTTTAGCAAAGTAGCCATCATGAAATCCTTGGTTATTTTGTACCAATCTCCCGAGGGCGATATCCCGGCGTTTTTCCATGCATCCAATTCTTTCTTATGGGTACCAGAATTGTCTCCACGAGAGAAAAACAGGGCTTTTGAAGCGGAAATCCTTGAGAAAGCGTCCGACGCTGTTTTAGCTTCAGCAATTTTTGCCGGGTCTGAGGGAGGTCCCACTACAAAAAACTCATTGGAACCTATCAGTGTTCTCTTGGTCGCCCAGCCATCAGAAACCGCCTTTTTTTCTGCTGAAGGAGCATGAACCATTATCATGTCCACCTGTTTGTCCTTCAATAGTTTTAAGGATTCTCCGGATCCGGCTTTCACCCAGCAGAGACTATACTTGTTGTCTACATTAAATGCGTCAGCGAGTTTTTTTAGCAGGCCCAGTTCCCCCGGGCTACCAGTGGCCAAGGAGAACTTCTCCGGGCCGCTGCCGTATGTGGCCTCACATTTGACTTCAGCCTCGCAGATCCCATAGAGGGCAAACATGCACGCTGCGAGCATGAAAAATACCAGGTGTCGTTTCATTACAAATCTTCCTCCTCATCAGATTCCTTTTTTACATCCTGTGGATAAACCATTTTTCCGCAGAGTTTCAGGTCGTACCCAACCAGATCACAAGCCAGCGACCTGAATGCTTCTTCATGCAAAAGCCCAAGAAATAACTGAACTCCCTCTTCGAAGAAATGATCTTTGGAGATCACAAGATCATAACGCTCATTTCTTATCGGTATGTAATCAAGGCCTAACATGCCGGCTACGGCAGAGATTGCCGGGCCACAGTCTGCACGACCAGAGAGAATTTCAATTCCAACATCCAGGTGTTTTTCCAGTTCCCGTTCATAACCTTTTACAGATCCCGGAACAATTCGGTGTTTTTTGAGTTCTCTGTCAAGAAGAACCCTGGTCCCTGTCCCCTCGCTTCGATTGACAATTGTCAGATCTTGCCTTGATAAGTCCTTAATTCCAGTAATATTCTTTGGGTTACCCTTTGCAACCAGCAGACACTGCTCACGCAGACAGAAATTAACGACGGCAGGTAATTGACCCAATTCCTTTGAAACATACGAAAAATTATACTCGTCGTCCCTGTCCTGTATGAGATGACTGGTAGCAATATGGCATAAAGACCTGCGAAGAGCCTTCAGCCCTCCCATGCTCCCGAGATTGCCGAACACAACCAGTTGATCAGGGTACAACCTGTTATAGAGAGCCATCGCCTTGTCGAGAAGGATGTCGTTGCTACCTGCAATCGCAAGCAGGCCCTTGAAATCTGGTGAGGGCTTTCGGTTACCGGGAAGGTTTACTGCCGAATTTTCAATCCATTTTTCCACCAGCTCCAAAGGAAACAACCATTTCCCTGTTACTTTGGTAGCAGGTAAACCCTTCTCGGACACCAACGAGTAAATCATCTTTTCGTTCACATCAAGAAGTTGAGCTATTTCTTTTGTCGATAAAAGACTTTTCATGGACCGGCCTCCATCACTAAGTAGGAACCGAATAACAGAATTTGTTATCAGTTAAGGTTATTAAAAGTCAATTTTAAATTGGTTGACTCCTCCTTTTTGATTATGCTAATCGTTATAATTACCAAATATTACTAACACTGATACCGGCTCGTCACGGGATCAAGACCTTTCAAAAAATGTGTTTCAATTTTGACCCATTGTAAAACCACAACTGAGATTCGTGGGTCTGTTTCGCAAACAAAATACAAATTAAACAGGAGTCTTCGGATGAAAAAAACATTTGTTGCGGCTACAATTTTTCTGATGTTGATTGGACTGAACACCAATTCATTCAGTGAACAGATTTTGAAACTAGCCACTACGACTTCCACAGAGAATTCAGGACTGCTCAATTTCATTATACCGCCCTTCGAAAAAGCCAACAATGTCAAGGTCAATGTCATAGCGGTTGGGACCGGAAAGGCTCTAAAGCTTGGAGAGAATGGGGATGTCGATGTGGTTCTCGTCCATTCAAGAGCCGCTGAGGACAAGTTTGTCGCCGATGGTTTTGGCGTGAACAGAAAAGACGTCATGTACAATGACTATCTGATTGTAGGCCCTGCTGAGGATCCTGCGAAGTTAAAGGGAGAGAAATCGGTTGTTGAAGCTTTCAAGAAGATGAATGGGGCCAAGGCTGTTTTTGTGTCTCGTGCCGATCAGTCAGGAACCCATCTTAAAGAACTTGAATTATGGAAATCGGCGGGAATAGATCCTGCAAAAACAAATCGACTGGAAGCCGGTCAAGGAATGGGGCAGGTTCTGCAGATGGCCTCCGAGAAAAAGGGCTATACGCTTACAGACAGGGGCACTTACGCATCAATGAAAGACAAGCTAGACTTACAGCCCATGGTGGAGGGAGACAAGGTTTTATTTAATCCTTACGGCGTGATAGCGGTCAACCCAGATAGACACAAAAGCGCTAACAAGGAAATGGCCGAAAAGTTCATCAATTTCCTGACTTCTCCTGATGGACAAAAACTTATATCCGAATTCAAGGTCCAGGGACTCACCCTGTTCTTCCCGAGCGCTACCAAATAGAACATTCTTGGTAGGAGAATTTCCAGCATAAAAAACGCCATGGGACAACATGGCGTTTTTTTGTGAAAGATTTCTTCAAATTCGGCATCATACACTAATCTGATGTCAAAAGATTGAACAGGAAAGCAACTCCGGATCAATGTGTTTCTGGAAAACGATCCTGAATGTTGAGCCAAAACCAGGCTTCGTCTGGACCTCAATTCTAGCGCCATGCTCGCTAACAATTCGTTCGACCATCGTCAAACCCACCCCTACCCCTACTGCCTTTGTGCTGAAGAACGGATTGAAGATGAACTCCCTGTCCGCGTCAGATATTCCGGCGCCGTGATCCTCGACCTCAAGAATTGTCTCATCCTCACTCGAAAAAAGCCTGACATGAACGGATGAACCTTCTGGAGAAAAATCTATTGCGTTATCCAGCAACTGGTTCACCGCTATCCTGATCAGATCTGAATCAAAATATTCCAGGCAGTCAAGTGAAGTCTTATCTATGAAATCGATGAGTATGTTTCTTTTATCTGCTTTGGGAAGCATCTCGGCAACTGACTCCTTGATGACCAGTCCCATCCTGGCCTGAATCGGCTTGATCAGAGGGAGGTTTGCGCAGTCATGCATCTGGTCAACCACATCTTCCAGTCGTTTCACACCATCTATGATGTTTCTGGCGTAGAGTCTGGTTTCATCGGAATTCTGGTTAATTTTTAGAATCCGGTGAGCGAAGCCCCCTATCGTGACAACCGGGTTGCGAATTTCGTGAGCGACCCCCATCGCCAACTTGTTTAAACTCCTGATCTTCTCCTTAGCGATCCTTTGCTTTTCCTCGTTGAGCCGCTTTTCTCTCTCCCGTAGGAAATGGACCTCCGTAACGTCCCTAAAAATGGCAACGAATCCGATCAGTCTGTCCTGTCGGTTGCACGAATCAACCAGGAATGAAGTTGTAGCCGCCAGTCGCCTCAACTCTCCATTTGGGTGCATGTAGTCAACTTCCTTGTAATCGTGAATTCGCTTTTCCCATATGGCGTTGATTAATATCTGGTTGAAATCGTAATTCTCGTCCCTGAGAAAGAATGTTAATCCGAGGCCTTTATCTCTAATATCTTCAGGAGAATACCCCAGAATCTGATCGCTGTTTCTGTTGGAAAACAACACGTCCCCATCATCATTGATAACGATCAGACAATCCGTCATGCTATCCAGAATACTTTTTACAATTATCGGTTCTAACATTTACTTCATCCCGATAACAGGCAAGCATTCAAATTGGTCAGCGT